>NZ_CAKJTO010000003.1:50726-120356 GCF_917627405.1 Protofrankia sp. Cj5 | reverse complement strand
CAAGATAATGCCAACGTTCTCCATGCATCCGGCAGTTTCAATCCGACTCGGAAAGTTCCCGCCCTGCGACCACCATCTTTGCCGCCGTCGAGGGCTAGCTCTTCGGGTTTCAATCCGACTCGGAAAGTTCCCGCCCTGCGACAGTACCACCGATCCTGGGGGGTCTGAGCTGCGGGTTTGCAAGATCCTTCCAGAACCTCCCGGCGGGGGCTGTGGATAAACTGATCCAAAAAGTTGATCGTTTACGTTTGTGCAGGTCACAGAGATATCGATCTTTGCCAGAACCTCCCCAGTTTGTCGGCGTGTCGGAGGTTCTGGATGTCGATCAAGATTTAACCGCTTGACAGCCACACTCATCGGCCCATCGAAGCCTCGCCGCGCATGGATCGCCGTCACCTCTCCATCCTCCTCGCCATCGTCCGTCAGATGCGGATAGGCGCAGGCACAGCCCCAGGGGAGACTGGCGATGACGAACCCACCACGGCTACGGATCGACGAGCACGGAGTAGCTGTCCCCGTCGGCCTGCCGGGCCGACCTGAACGGGCTCACACACCCACAGCTCCACCCCGGCCACCAGCTACCCCAGCACCGGCAAGAGTTCAAGCCCCGCAGCCCCCGGCCCGGTCAGGATCCCGCCCACCAGCCGCATCGCCGACGACCGTTCATCCCCGATCAGCGCAACGGCTCCCGATGGCTGGCTCCCCCACGAGAGAACGCCGTCCCAGACAAACCGATATCAACACGCGTCCAACGGCACGAACAACCTCGGCACGGCCCCGTGCGCGCACTACGGCAAGGCTCCGAGCACAGGCTGGTACACGACCACGGGCAGCCGCCATGACATATCGGAATTTTCTGGCGACGGCGCTGCTCATCGGCGGGTTGCTCGGCAGCGTCATGCTGCCACCGGCGTCGCCACCGCCGACCGAGATCACACCGGCCATCTACGTCCTGCCTGCCGCGAAGAGACCGTCCCCGATGACGATCCAGCCATTCAGGCCGTAGCGCCGTGGACATGCCGTCCGTCAGGCACAAGTACAGGCACACATAAACGCCGAACTGAGGGGGAGAACAATGGCCCGGACAATCCGCATCAACGGCATCGACGTACCGGTCATCGCCGACGACCTGACCGGCGCCGAACTCAAGAAAGCCGGCGGGATCCCAGCCGACCGGGTACTCGTCCGGCAGGGACGCGACCGAAACACGATCGTGCCCGACGGCCAGCGGGTCCGTGTCGCCGACGGCGAGGTCTTCGCGCACCACGCGAGGCATTCCAAGGCCGCCCCGCCCACCAACGCCCGGAACAGCAACGCCCGCGGCACGGCCGCCAGCTCAGGCGCCGGGCCGGCCGCCGCGAACATCCGCCACCGTCGAGTCCGCTGGGAGGCCGCGCAGCTCGCCGGCGGCTACCCGGGCCTGCATGTCGCCGACGACGACGCCTGGGTCATCATCCCGGATTTCCGGCTCCCGGCCGGCTGGTCACCGAACCGAACCACCGTCCTGCTCGTCCCGCCACTGACATATCCCGAATCGGCGCCAGACGGCTTCTACCTCGGGTCGCAGCTCCGTCGCCGCAACGGCGACACGCTCGTCAACCCGGGACATTATTTCCAGGGTCACAAAAACCCTTACGCCGACCTCGGCTACTACTGGTACTGCCTTGAGGACCCAGGCCGGAACTGGAATGCCTCCTACGATTCTCTGCTCACGTTCGTGGAAGCCATCCGAACCTACCTGGGGACGGCGGACTGATGCGACGCTCATCAACACGCTGTGTCATCCGAATCCCCGACGCCGTATGGGCGCCGACACGGCAGTATCTCCTCGCTGTTCCCGTCGAGCGGATGGCGTACCTGCTCGGCCATGCCAGCGTATGGACGGACCCGTGGGGCCGCACCACCACCGACATTCTCGTCCGCTGCGCGATTCCCGTTCCCGATAACGCCCTTACCCTACAGACCAGCGTACGGGTCGACGTAGACCCGGCGCTGACCGGCACGGTACTGCGTACATGCTACGAATACGCACTGTCGCTCATCGACGTCCACACCCATCCGTTCGCGGACCGTTCGGTGTGCTTCTCCGGTCATGACGAGGCGAACATGCGGATCACCCACGCCGAGTTCTCCGACGCGATCCCTGAACGACCGCCAATATTCCCTGCGTCGCTGGTCCTCGGCCGGCGCTCGGTCGCGGGAATATGGCGGAACCCGTCCAGCGGCAGTTTGGAAAACGTTGACGAGCTGCGACTGCTCGGCCGCTCTGAAAACACGCTGGACCTCACCCATTAGGAGTTCCGGCAACGCTTCCAGGAGAGACCCCAGCGCGGCCCGCGGGCAGGCGCCAGGAGACGAACCCGAATATTCCGGAGGGAATCGACATGGACGGCACACAGCTCAACGACACAGGACTCAACGACACAGGACTCAACGGAACACGGTTGGTCGAGGCACGGTTCGACCGACAGGTGCGCGCATTCGGTGCGTCCGCGCAGCGCAGGCTACGCGACCTCACCGTCGCCGTTGTCGGTGTCGGTGGCGCCGGGTCGCTGGTCGTCCAGGGGCTCGTCCACCTCGGCATCGGGCGCTTGGCGGTCGTCGACCCTGACGTTGTCGAGATGACGAACCTCAACCGGGTCGTCGGCGCCACCCCCGACGACGCCCGACAGAGCCGGCCGAAGGTCGAGGTGGCGGCACGGCTCGCGCGGGCGGTCGACCCTGCGCTGCCCGTTGCCGCGACACGGTCCAGCATCCTGGACGCCGAGAGCTGGCAAGCTCTGCGCTGCGCGGACGTGATCGTCGGAGCGGTGGACGGTCACGCCCCCCGGTGGGCACTCAACGTGCTCGCCATCCAGTACGGCCGGCTCTACATCGACATCGGCGTCGAGATCAGCCGCTCCCCGGATGCGTCCGGCCCTGACGCTTCCGCCGCGGCTGGGACGCTCGAGGTCGGCGGCCATGTCGCGGTCGTCCGTCCGGGCGGGCCATGCCTGCTCTGCCAGTGCGGCTACGACCCGGCCACCGCTGCCCTCGAACTGGACCCGGCCGCGCAAAGCGCCCGCCGCGCGGCCGGGTATCTGCCCGCCGGTGTGGACGACCCCGCACCGAGCGTGCTGTTCCTCAACCAGGCCGTCGTCGCGTTCGCGCTCGGTGAAGTCCTGAACTGGGTCTCGCCGTGGCGCCCGCCAGCCGCGCACATCCTGGTGGACCTCGTCCGTCCCGCCGTCGTCACCCTCGACGCCGATCGGGTGGACGACTGCCCCGCATGCGGCTCCGGGTCGGTACGCGGCCTCGGTGACGCAGGCGGAATCCCGTCCTTCCCCGCGCGGATGCCTGCCGGGCCGCCGGCCGCCGCCGGTCCGGGCCTCGCAGGAACCGGGTCAGCCGAGCAGTGACCAGTGGCTCCGGCTCCGGCTCCGGCGTAAGGGTTTCGTCCGTCAGAAACAGGTGGGAGGTGAGCCAGGATGGCGAACGGTAACGCCAACAACACGCTCGATCGGATGGCCCGCGAATCCACGCTGTGGGGCGCTTGGGCGCGGGTCGCCGCGGGCAGCGCCATGGCCGGCGCGGACGGAATCAATGTCGAGACATTCGGCCGGCAGCTCGGGGTCCGCCTCGACCGCCTCGCCGAGCAGCTCCGTAGCCGCACCTACGAACCTCAGCCTCTGCGTCATATGACAATCACTCGGGGCGAAAAACGTCGGCGTCTCGGACTACCTACCGTGCGCGACCGCATTGCCCAGCGTACTTTCCTCGACGTTTGCGGAAAGCGTCTCGAGGCGTCCACCGCCGAGGTGAGTTTCGCCTATCGGCGCGGTCGTTCCTGGCTGGACGCCCTCGCACAAGCCGAACGCTGCCGAGATGCCGGGCTCCGCACTGTTCTGCGCGCCGACATAGCCGAATTTTTTCGAGAAATCGACCACGATCTGCTCCGAGTGACGCTATCCGAAACGATCGCCGACCCTGAAGCGGCCGCGTTGGCGCTGGCATGGGCCTCCGCACCCGTGCTCACCGAACACGGAGTAGTCAATCGCGACCGAGGAGTACCCGAAGGTGCCCCGGTGAGCCCGGCCCTTGCCAACCTCTACCTGAGAGGCTTCGATAACGCCGTACACGGCCGCCGTGGGCATCTCGTCCGATACGCTGATGATCTTGCAGTGTTCTGTCCGGACGAAGACGCGGCCCTCGCTGCCGCGGTCGACGTCGACACGGCCCTCACCGGCCTACGTCTGCGGACGAACCCCGGCAAAACCTATGTGTCCACGTTCGACACCGGCTTTTCGTTTCTCGGCTGGGTGTTCTTCCGGGACGGCGGCTGGGCGGAGTCACCGAACGAAGGGTGGACACATCCGATGTCGGTGGGCCGCAGCGCGTCTGGTCACCGCCAGCCGAGCGGGGAGCGCCCCGGTGGCCCGAAACGCTTCGGTGGCGGGCCCGCCGATACCCATGACCAATCAAGGCGACAGGGGCCAGGACAATGGCACTGATCACACGGCAGCCACTCTACGTGCTGGGTCACGGTTCGGTGCTGTCGAAGCGAGGCGGACGGCTCGTGGTCGTCCGCGACGGTCAGGTCATCACCTCGGCGCCGCTGACCCTGGTAGCCGAGGTCATCTTGCTCGGTAACGTCACGGTGACGACCCCGACGATGAACGCGCTGCTCGCGGACGGCGTCCCGCTCGTCCTGCTGACCAGTGACGGGCGTGCTCGGGGTCGGCTCGAACCGCCCTCGGCGCCCCATATCGACCTACGCCGCCAGCAGCTCATCCGGTGCGGCGACGAGTCCGTCCGGCTCGAAACGGCCCGCTCGATCGTCCGAGGCAAAATTCACAACCAGGATGTGCTGCTACGGCGACGTGCTTCGGGTAGCGCCAGCCCGGACGAGGTGTGGGCGCTTGCGCACCGGCTCGCGGACCTCGCGAAAATCGTGGACGAAGCGCCCACGATCGGCGCTCTGCTCGGGGTCGAAGGCGCCGCCGCCGGAGCGTACTTCCGGGGCATCCGCCTGCTCCTCCCCGACATGGCCGGTTTCCAGCGGCGGGAGCGCTCGGATGTCGACATCACCAACACGCTGATCAACTACTGTTCGGCCCTGCTGCGGGAAATCGTCATGGGTGCGGTAGTCGCCGCCGGTCTCGATCCTTATCTGTCGTTCCTGCATACCCCGACGCGCGGACGACCCACCCTGGTGTTCGACCTGATGGAGGAATGGCGCCCGATCCTGTTGGAGTCGACCGTTCTCGCGCTGCTCGGCCTGGGAATGGCTCGTGCCGAGCATGTGACGGTAACCCCGGACGGCCCACGGCTCGCGTCGGAGATCACGTCCGCGGCCATCAAACGGTTCCGGGCACGCCTGGTGGCACCGGCCCGCGGATGGCCGGCAAAGGGTGCCGAAAACGGCTTGTACGCGGACCGGCTGCGTGGCCAGGCACGGGATTTCCGAAGTTGGATTCTCGGTGAGTCCGAGACGTATCAGCCCTTCGTGTGGAGATAACGATGACTGCTACCAGGCTCGGCTATGTCGTGACGTTCGATATCTCCTCCGACGCCTACCGGCGGCGAGTCGGTTCGGTACTCGAACGGAACGGCCCCCGTATTCTCCGGAGTGTCTACGATATCGAAATCCCAACGCCACGCCTGGAGCGACTCACCGATCGACTGGTCAATCTGATCGAAACCGGCGATCATGTTCTTGTCCTGCCGTACTGCACCGATTGCACATCGTCGTGGCTGGGAATGCCGATGGACGCCCCGCCCGTCAACGGCTGGATCGTGGCACCGTGAAAGGCCCGGTCATCGTCGTCTACGATATCGCCGACGACCGCCAGCGTGCACTTGCCCGTACAGCGCTCCGTCCGTTCGCGGACCGCTTCCAGCAGAGTGGCTGGTACATTCCGTCCGTCGCGGGGTTCACCGCCGCCCGGGTAACCGCGGGGCTCAGCGGACTCGCACTGCCAGGTGACCGAATCGCCGCTTACCAGCCATGCCGCGGGTGCGCCTCGGACATGCGTTGGCTCCCCAGCAGTGGATGGCGTCCCGCCGACGTCCCCGGCGGATTCTTCATGGACAGCCCACAGGACATCCGCTTCAGGACATCCCACACCATGTGACCCGCCACCGGCGGCCAGCCAGCATTTATTACGATCATGATCGGCGCATGTTTGTTGTTAGGCACGCCGATCCGGGTGAAAACCGTACACAACGACAAACACGCGCCGATCATGGATCGCGCGCTGGTCACGGACCGGAGTCGCAACGCCTGCCCACTGCCTGATGTAGATCACCGGCGATGCCGGATGGGGTCAATCCGACTCGGAAAGTTCCTGCCCTGCGACAACAACCGGAGGCGGCGGAGGGGAGGACCAGGTTTCAATCCGACTCGGAAAGTTCCTGCCCTGCGACTCGTGAACCAGAATCAGGGCTGGGAGATCTCCACGTTTCAATCCGACTCGGAAAGTTCCTGCCCTGCGACGACCCCGGTCCAGCTTACCCAGCTCGGTTTCAGTTTCAATCCGACTCGGAAAGTTCCTGCCCTGCGACAGGGCAATCCGTAGCGTTGGTGAAGCCTTGCTCGGTTTCAATCCGACTCGGAAAGTTCCTGCCCTGCGACTCAAGACAGCCCGACGGAATTCCAGCAGGGCTGGAATGTTTCAATCCGACTCGGAAAGTTCCTGCCCTGCGACCCGGCATACCGAGCCGGCGGCTGTCGTGAAAGGGGTGTTTCAATCCGACTCGGAAAGTTCCTGCCCTGCGACGATAGATTGCTAGACGGCTCCTGAGTGTTCGAGAGGGTTTCAATCCGACTCGGAAAGTTCCTGCCCTGCGACAGTACCACCGATCCTGGGGGGTCTGAGCTGCGGGTTTGCAAGATCCTTCCAGAACCTCCCAGCGGGGGCTGTGGATAAACTGATCCAAAAGGGTGATCGTTTATGTTTGTGCAGGTCACAGGGATATCGATCTTTGCCAGAACCTCCCCAGTTTGTCGGCGTGTCGGAGGTTCTGGATGTCGATCAAGATTGGGTCGCTTGACGGGATCGCGAAACTGTGCAACCGAGATGTGATCACCATCTACCCGAGAGGCGCATCCGAAGAGCATGACCCGAGCATGCCGCAGCCTGGTTGGCATCCGTCCGCCCGGACCGGTAGGAACCGCACGCCACACGGCAACCCTCCGGGTGCGGACCGGCTGACCGGCCCTACCGTGGAAACGGACCCACCGAGACGACATCAGACCCACCAGGAGACAGGAGGGGCTTGTGCCCGCCCGCATCATCGTGAACATCGCTCCAACGACTGCCGGGGCACTGCCGCCACCGCACACAGGCCCGGCGGTAAACGCCGCCGTCCTCGCCGCTATCCGCGACGGACTATCACCCCAGACCAGCACCTACCTTCACGACGGGCCACCACCCCGCCCATTCGCCATTACACCGCTGCTCGACGAACGCCAACGAACACCAGACAGAACATCACAGCATGTTCGCTTCGAGGTCGGCGTGTTACTCGACGAACTCACCGGACCGATACTCGCCGCGCTGGCTGCCCGCGACCAATGGCGCATAGGCGCCACCGACTACACAAAGCGGTCAGTGGATCTCATCGAAGCCACGCCGTACCCGGACCTGCTCGCCACCGCGGCCCCCGCGACATCCTGGAAATTCACACTCATCACCCCGGTCAGCTTCGCCACCGGACGCGAAGACGGCGCACGCCGCCAGCGCATCCTGCCCGACCCCGAACGCGTCTTCGGCACTCTCGCCGCCCGCTGGCGGACCTGGGCACCAGAGACCCCGCTCCCCCCGGACATCGACAACACGATCGACGACCACCTCGAACTCGTCGACATGCGCCTGAGCACTGCCGAACACATGATCAAACCCGGGGCGCCCTACCGGCGAGGCTGCGTCGGATCCGTCCGTTACACCCTCGCCGAACCCGCGGCTGTGCCACCGGAGACACGCAGCGCTGTCAACGCTCTCACCCGCTTCGCCCGCTATGCCGGCATCGGCGACCGCACCGCCTCCGGCATGGGCTACACCCTCACCGAGGCAGACGAGCGCCTCACCCGCGGGCGACACCACCCCAGCCCCGCGGCATAGACACAAGCACCTGACCGTGCGCGATGCACTGTAGCTTTCCATCGATACTCAGCCGCGCAGCAGGGTGATGGCGCGACCAGCAGGACTGGTCACGATAGTGATCATCGTGCGTTTGTCGATGGCCGGGGCGGCGGACGTAGCCGCCGCCGTTCACAACACGCTGCAGAAACGCCCTCAGCACCAAGCGGGGGCGGCCTCATCGTAAAGCTGGCCAGAGGCCTGGATATCACCGTTGGCCTTCCACCGGCATCGTGGCTGTGACGACCATCGGGGCCGACGGCCGAGGTGTATGACCCGCTGCACGCCAAGCCCTACCCGTCAAAGAGTGGTGACGAACTCCTCGATCGACAGGCCCGTGTCACGAATGATCCGACGCAGCGTCCCGACCGGGATGTCACGACCGGGATGAACAGGAACGACCGTGAAGCGCCCGTCAGCGTTCCTCAGCATCTGATGGCTTCCCTTGACACGGATCACCTCGAAGCCAAGCTTCTCAAGAACCTTGACCACTTCCCCGCCCGGCAGCATGGGAAGAGGTGGCTTCAGGCGACGTCCTGCACGATCGTCAGGACCGGCGGAACGCCGAGCTCCTCGATGACCAGGCTGACAGCCTCGTAGAGATCGGCCACGGCGTCCTCGGCAGTGTTACCGAGCCCGTGCGCGCCACCGCTGGGGAACGACGCATGGGCCGTCCAGACACCGTCCTCCCCCTGCAGCAGCTCGTAGGGGATCTGGACCAGCTGCTTCATAACGCTGACTCTACGCCGCCAGCCGCGGGGCTCGGCAGTCTCCAGCGGTCAGGGCAGCACCCGCAACGGCGGCCGCACCCTGGTCGGCGTGGGCTTCCATCGCACGGACCGAGGCCGTCATGGTCCCAGTCGCGATGTGTCCGACGGACTGACCGCCGAACGAGCCCGCTCGCTGGCGCAGGCGGCAGGGTCTGTGCGCGCCGAGGGCCGCACTGCCGGGGCCGACATCGAGATAATCAGGACGACACCCGGGCGCGGGCCGGGCGCCGTCTTACAGTGTCCGGTAATCGGGTAGAGAACTCACCGGGTGCCCCCGGTAAACCAGACGGGGCTTCTCCGGGACGCCCGGGAAATCCGCGTCAACCCGACAAATGACCAAATGACCAGGGGAGGTCCCGCAGTGGCCGAAGGTGACGTCGTAGCTGTTCTGACGCGCGACCACGATAAGGTCGAAGAACTGTTTCGGCATTACGACCAGACATCCTCGACGACGGCAAAGAAGCAGCTGGCGGTAGATATCATTCTTGAGCTGCTCCGGCACTCGGCGGCCGAGGAAAAAATCGTCTACCCTACGGCCAGAAAAATCATCCCAAACGGCGACGAGGTGATCGAGAAGGAAATCGCCCAGCAGGCCGCGGCCAGGAGAACCATGACGGCACTCCGTGCCACAAAGCCGACCGACCCCGATTTCGACCGGCTGGTGCACGAGCTGCTGGCGATGGTCGGTGAACACGTGTGGGAGCAGGAGGAGGTCTGGTTCCCGCAGCTGCGCCAACGGATGCCGGCCGACGGTCTTCGCGAGCTCGCCGAACAGGTCGAGGCGATGCATGCGGCGTCGCGGGTACAGCCGACCGCACCGCCGGCGCCCCAGCCGTCCCCCCAGCCTCCCGGCAGGCTTCTCCTCGGCGCGGGAATCACGATTGTCAACCGGGCACGTCACCTGCTGACCGCGCTGGCTCGAGTCCTCAACGCCGTCGCCGGATTCGTCCGCAGGCCCGCCGTAGGTACCTGCGCGGCCTGACCGGTGCTCCGCGGCTCCGGCCGCAGGGACGCGGGTCAGGAGACGGGAAAAACCGCGGAGAGCTTCCCTTCCGGGTCGAGCACGGCCAGGAGCGCCTGGCTGATGGCGCCGAGCTGCTCGATCCGGGTCGGGTCGAGCCCGTCGAAAACAAGCCGCCGCACCGTTTCGACATGTCCCGGGGCGGTCGCGGTGAGGACGTCGTAACCTGCGTCCGTGAGTACGGCAACCTGGCCACGCCGGTCGGTCGGGCACCTCTCCCGGCGGACCCAGCCCCGCTCCTCATGACGCGCCACCACGTGGGACAAACGACTTTGGGACGAGTTGGTCGCACGGGCGAGTTCGCTCATCCGCATGGAGCGACCGGATGCCTCGGAAAGAATCACCAGCACCGCGTAGGCGGCGTGGGTCATGCCGGCATCGCTCTGGAGCTGTCGGTCAAGAGCATCCGCGAGGAGCTCTGTCGCCGCGAGGAAAGCCCGCCATGTTCGTTGCTCGTCGCTGTCAAGCCACCGCGTTCCGGCCATGGTCACAGCCTAGGGCTCCGGAAGGACCTCCGGGTGCGTGAAAAACCATACGCACACCGCTCAAAAAGTTGCTTGCGCGAACACCGATACGCTGATGAGGTCAAAGCAGCCGCTGGCCCGCCCGCGGCCACCCGGCCACCGACACGACAGCCCGCACGACCCTTCCAGGAGGAAACGATGACGTCTCCCACGAACACATCTGACGATCTCACCGGCACCTGGACGATCGACCCGGTGCACAGCCGCCTGGGCTTCGCCGTCCGCCACGCCCTGGTCACCACAGTCCGCGGAGGCTTCGACAGCTTCGAAGGGACGCTGAACCTCAACGGCGCTGAGCCCCTGGCGTCCAGCGCCACCGTGACCATCTCCACCACCAGCATCAACACGGGCAACGCCGACCGGGACGGGCACCTGCGCAGCGGTGACTTCCTCGACGTCGAGCAGTACCCGTCGATCACCTTCGTCAGCAACACCGCGAAGAGCGGCGGCAGCGACGACAGCTTCATCCTCAGCGGTGACATCACCATCCACGGCGTGACCAAGCCGATCGACATCGAGATCGAGTTCGGGGGCTCGGCCAAGGACCCGTTCGGCAACACCCGGGCTGGCTTCGAAGGAAGCACAACGATCAACCGCAAGGACTTCGGGATCACCTTCAACGCTCCGCTTGAGACCGGTGGTCTCCTCCTCAGCGACAAGGTGAAGATCGAGCTGGACATTTCGGCAATCAAGTCCGCCTGACCGTAGCCGGGCTCAGCCGGGGTGGGCCAGCCCACCCCGGCCGTTCACAGATCGAGGACGAGCTTCGGGGTGCGGCTGCGGGAGACGCAGACCATCATGAGGCCAGACGCTGCTCGCTCCTCCTCGGTGAGGATGGAATCCCGGTGATCCGGCTCGCCTTCGACGACACCGGTCTCGCAGGTGCCGCAGACACCCTCCCGGCAGGACGACAACACATCCACCCCGGCCGCTTCCAACGCCTCGAGCACCGACAGCGACGTGGGGACCCGCACCGTCCGGCCGCTCTGGGCAAGAACGACGTCGAACTCGCTCAGAGCAACCGCGACATCGCCAGTACCCGCGGTACCGGCCGTCCCGGCACCGGCGATGTCGTCCGCTCCCACCGGGCGCGGTTGAAAACGCTCGACGTGCAGACTGCCGGCCGGCCATGCCGAGCATCGCGACTCCACCGCCGCCAGCAGCCCCTCGGGGCCACAGCAGTAGACCGCGACATCCGGGCGGGGAATGTCCAGCAGGCTGGCCAGGTCAAGCTGGCCATGAATGTCCTCGGGGTGGATCGTCACGCGGCTCCCGTACTGGGCCAACCGGTCGAGGAAAGCCATGGACGCATGCCGCCGCCCGCCGTAGACGAGCCGCCACGTGGCACCGGCGGCCTGCGCCGCGTGGACCATCGGCAGGATGGGGGTGATGCCGATCCCGCCCGCGAGGAACAGATACTCCGGCGCCGGGACAAGCTGGAAGTTGTTCCGTGGAGCGCTGGCCGTCACCTGGTCGCCGACGTCGAGAACCTGATGCACGTGCCGGGACCCGCCGCGCCCGTCGGGCTCGTGCAGTACGCCGATCTCCCAACGCTCGCCGTCGGCGGGATCACCACACAGTGAATACTGGCGGACCAGCTGGTCGGCCAGGATCAGGTCAATATGCGCGCCCGGCGTCCATGTCGGTAGCGCGACGCCGTCAGGACGGGTGAGCACCACCCGCACCACCGCCTCAGCGACGCGCTCCTTCGCCGCGACAACCAGCTCGAACCGGCCGTCCCCCAACACACTCGCGGACATTGCCCACCGCCTTCCCGACGTCGTTCGCGCCTGCCATCCCGCGCGCTGGAGACCCCTGCCACCGGACGCACAGCCCGGCGGGCGGGCGCGGCTTCCCACAGCGCCCGCAGCGCCCGCGGCGTGCGCGCGGTGCCGCAGAGCAGACTTCCACTTCCGCGGCTGACATGCCCTGGCTCCATCCTCGCCGCCGTCGGACCACCTAGTGGTCTGCGTAACCCGCCCCCATAATGCCCGCCCTGTCCGTAGTCTGATCGTTACAGATCCCCTCACGCTGGCAGGATCATCGTGAGATATGGAGGCGACATGGCACGGGACAAGGGACAGCGAAAACGGGACCGGGAGAACCGCGGAACCGCGGGGCTGAAGGACTGCGGCACATGCGGCGGCACCGGAAATGTGATCGTGGAAAGGGCTGAACAAGACGAGGATGGGATCTTCAGCGGCGACCAGCACGAGACCTGCCGGAGCTGTCGCGGCACCGGGAGGATCGGCCGATGAGCAACGGCCTGGTTCCGCTGCTGGTCCTCCGCTGCCCAGAACACCAGCGGTCCCGACGGCGCGTCGAGGCCGGGCCGAAGGGATCCCGGCCCGGCCATCGCTGCACGCGGTGCCGGACGGTATGGGCCGACGGGCAGGGCCCCGATGCCGGGCACGGCAAGGGGGGTACCGACCCGCCCGGACCGGTCGTCGGCTCCGCCTGATACACACGTCCCTCCCAAGCTGCCCCCTTCGGGGGCTGTCGGATGCCAGGTGGAGGCGTCGCGAGGCAGCCCAGGCCCCGGTGTAGCGGGTGCTCTACCTGGGCTGACGACAACGACGCGAGGCGCCACCTGGCGCCGGCAGCCCCTGGATGAACGCCCAGCGCCGACCGCTGAAGTGCCCTTGGCAGGAATCGGACCTGCGACCCATCGTTGAGGAGCTGCCGTCGACAGCCGGTGTGATGAGCGTGCCAATGGTTCCGGCGCGGTGAACGTCCCCATCATCACGATTCGAGACCGGCCCGCAGACCGAGTACGTTCGCGGCGGTCGTGCCGGAGATCGTGACCGCGGATGGGATAGCGGTCAGGCCGCTTCCCGACACGCTGTATGTCGGACTGGTCGTGGCTGCCGTCAGGCCGGCGTTTGCAGCCGCGACGGAGGCAGGGCCCCGGCCGAGCCGAGCATGTCCCGCCGGGCCAGCAGCCCACCAGTCGGCAATCTCGCCGGCCGCCGATGCGATGTACACCCCCAGGTCAGCCGCACCGCCATCATGCGCCCAGTAAAGGCCGGAGTGACGCTCTTGCCGAGGTGGAGCGGTCAGGCAGCGTCAGTGAGGACCTTGGCCTCGCGGAACTGGCCGTCATCCCACCCCAGCGTCCGATCGCCGATGTCGTGAATTGCGGCGCGCAGGGACGAACGGCTCCAGCGGATCGCTTCATGGATGGCCTCGTCGTCGAACCGGTCAACCTCGACGATCATGCTGACGTCCGCCCAGCCCTCGGCGAGGCTCGCGGCGATATCCGGCCCATCCAACGGTCCGCGGTACACGACACGCTGCGCGACCAGCACTCTCACTTCGACTACTCCCAGCGCGTCGCCCTCTTCAGCTGCCCGAGGAGGTTCCGTCGCAGGTCAGCGATGCGTTGTGCCCTTGGTAGGAATCGGACCTACGACCTATCGCTTAGGAGGCGATCGCTCTATCCACTGAGCTACAAGGGCGCGTCAGCACGAGCATAGTCGTGACACAGCCGCCCGTTCACGCGCCGACGCGGACGACAGGTGCCAGACGCGGTGACGCGGGCGTTTGTCAGCGCTCGCCGGGGTGGCGCCTCGCCCGTCCGGTCAGCCGAACCGATCAATCGAACCGATCAATCGAACTGGTCAGCCGAACTGCTCGGCGAGACCGACGAGCTCCTTGCACCGCGGGCATACCGGGAACCGCTGCGGATCCCGTACCGGTTCGAACTGGTAGCCGCACAGGGCAGTCACCCGGCCGCCTTCGATGGATGCCCGGACGATCTCCTCATGACGGGCGTAGTGGGCGAAGTCATTACCCTCATCCGTATCGCTGTGGGTGGTCTCCGGTGCGATCTGGGTCGAGCTCATGCACCCAAGTGTAGGACGTCGCGCCGTGGTCTCCGACCCCCGATCGAGCCTGGCCGGCCGCCGATCGGGGCAGACCACACCTCGACGCGCGGGCGTACCCTGGACCCTGGACGAAGGAGCCCGGTGACTGGACTAATCGACAGTACCGAGATGTACCTCCGCACCCTCTACGAGCTGAGGGAGGAGGGCATCCCGCCGCTGCGCGCGCGCTTGGTAGAAAGATTGCACGTCAGCGCCCCCGCGGCCAGCGAATCGACCTCGCGGCTGGCAGGCGAGGGGCTGGTCGCCCTCGCCGACGACCGCACCGTGCAGTTCACCGAGAAGGGGCTCGCCCGCGCGACCGCGGTCATGCGCAAGCACCGCCTCGCGGAGCTTCTCCTCACCCGAGTGATCGGTCTGGACTGGCCCCTGGTGCACAACGAGGCGTGCCGATGGGAACACGTGATCTCCGACGAGGTGGAGATGCGGCTCACCGACATCCTTGGCGACCCGAAGAGATGCCCGTTTGGCAACGTCATCCCAACTGGCTCGTTCGACCGCCCGGCCGGGCCGCGGCCACCGGCACCGCTGAGCCTGCTGGCCGCCGCGGACTTCGCGGGCTTCCGGGCGACCCCGGTGACGGTCAGCTGGATCTCCGAACGGCTCCAGACAGACGAACGCACCATGCGCCAGCTGCGCGATGGTGGGGTGATGCCAGGTGCCACGGTCATCGTCCGCGGGCAGGGTGACGTCGTCGAAGTCGTGTCCTCGGCGCAGGACCCAGCGTGTGACGAGCCGGCCACCATCGAGCTCTCGCGGCGGGGCGCGGGGCTCGTCTATGTGGAGCGGACCCCCCACGAACGGGACGTCATCATGGCGTGAACCCCGCCAGGCGCCCCCAGTCTCACCCACCCGGCCGGACCGCCCCGGCGAGCCTCGCCCACCAGACGTCCTCGATGCGGACGACAGTGCCCGTGCGCGGTGCGTCAATCATTTTCCCGGCGCCGATGTAGATCCCGACGTGATGCAGATCAGCGCCGAAGAAGACCAGGTCGCCCGGCATGAGCTCGCCGGTGGAAACCTGACGTCCCTCGTTCCACTGCGCACCGGTGTAGTGGGACAGCGCGACGCCCGCCCGCGACCACACCCACTGGGTGAGCCCCGAGCAGTCGAAGGCGTCCGGGCCGGCCGCCCCCCACATGTACGGTTTGCCGAGCTGCGCGCGGGCCGCGGCGACCGCAACCGCGGCACCGCCGGCACCCGCTGTGGGCGGTGGCGGTGGCGGTGGCGAGACCGGGGTGTTGGTGAAGCCGCGGCCGGCGTTTTCGGTCGCTCCACTGACCATGCGTAGCCGCTCCTGTTCGGCGGCAGCCTGCTGAGCACGGGCCGCGGCGGCTTGCGCGGCTGCCTGCTCACGGGTACGAAGAGCCGCGGCCTCACTTTCCCGTGCCTGCCGAACAAGATCGTCATGCTGAGCGATCAGTTCGTCGAGCAGCGCCCGCTGTGCCGCGACCGATGTCTCGATGCTCCGCTTCTGTTCCTCGAGGGAGGCAACCCCACGATGCCGCTCGTCGAGCGCCAGCCTGGCTGCGGCCTGCGCATCAGCAAGATCATGACGGGCCGACCGCAGCTGGATTTCGGCCTCCCGGCCGCGGCGGGCAAGCGCGTTTATCGCGCCCGCCCGGTCCAGCGCTGTCGCGGGGTCACCGGACAACAGCACCCTCAGCTGTTCGAAGTCACCGGCCTGATAGGCGATGAAACTGACGGCACGGCGTTTTTCCTGAGCCGCCCGCACAGCGTCGTCAGCGAGCCCGACATTGTCCGTTGCCCTCGCCGCGGCCTGTTCAGCCGCGGCGAGGCGCAACCGTCCCGCATTGAATGCCTCCGTGACAATCTCGGTCGAATCAGCCAATTCGGTCAGGCGCCGCTGAACGCCCACAATGTCGTCCTCGACCTTGGCGATACCGTCGGCTCTGGCCGGGACGGCGACGGCCGGTACCAACATGACCCCACCGGCGGCGGCAGCGAGTAGTCCCCTGGCGACAGGCATGCGCACGAACACCCGCCGCCGGCGCCTGGGGGCAGCGGACAGCCATCCACGCAACCGGACAAAATGGTATGAAAAACAACGAATATGATTATTACCATCTGCATCTGAATGACTACACACAGGAAGGAACGGTAACTCCTGACGGCAGTAGCATCACGCAAACGCGCCGATCGACACGGAGAGCAACGCAAGACACCATGCGCAGCCATCTGATCAAACCACAGGCCACCCAATTCGTCGATTTCACACGTCAGAAACAGAAAAGCTACCAATTAGCAACAGATCCTATCGACCCTTCGGCCGAAGGATCCGGGACGGCGGACATGGCCGCGAACCGGGGCTCGCGTGGTCCGCGCAGGCGTGCGGAGCGATCGACAGGAGAGACATGAACCCAGATCAGCTTAAAGAGCTCCAGAACGGGATAGCCAGCGCGGCGGGTGTCGGCAGCACCGCCTGGATTCTGGCCGCCTCGGCCCTTGTGCTCCTGATGACGCCCGGCCTGGCGTTCTTCTACGGCGGAATGGTGCGCTCGAAGAATGTCCTGGGCATGCTCATGCAGAATTTCTTCTGCATAGGGGTTGTCAGCGTCCTCTGGGTACTGATTGGTTACAGTATCGCGTTCGGTGGCAGCAACCAGATATTTGGCGGGTTCCATTTCGCGTTGCTCAACCACATGAGCGAGGCCGTGCCCGGCTACGCGGAGGTGACCTTCCCCGCACCCTACGAATCGAACTCGCTCGCCCAGGTAATCCCACCGATCGTCTTCGTGGCCTTCCAGCTCATGTTCGCAATCATCACGCCAGCACTGATTACCGGCGCCACGGCCGACCGCTGGAAGTTCGGCGCCTTTGCCGTCTTCGTCACAATTTGGTCACTTGTCGTGTATTCACCGATTGCGCACTGGGTGTTCTCGCCCGAGGGGTGGCTGTTCAAGAAGGGCGCCGAGGACTTCGCCGGCGGCACGGTCGTCCACGCGAACGCCGGCGCCGCGGCCATCGCCGTGGCCCTCGTCCTCGGCCGGCGCAAGGGCTGGCCGGGCACCAGCTTCCGACCGCACAACCTTCCCTTCGTGCTGCTGGGCACCGGGCTGCTCTGGTTCGGCTGGTTCGGGTTCAACGCCGGGTCCGAACTCGCCGCCGACACCCGCTCCGGGTTCGCCTTCGTCAACACCAATACCGCGACTGCCGCCGCCATGCTCGGCTGGCTGTTCGTGGAGAAGATCCGTGATGGCAAGGCCACCACGCTCGGTGCCGCCTCCGGTGCTGTCGCCGGTCTGGTCGCCATCACCCCCGCTTGCGGCTTCGTCTCACCGGCCGGTTCGATCGCCATCGGTCTCATCGCCGGTGCTGTCTGCGCCCTGGCTACAGCGATCAAGGGCAAGGTCGGCATCGACGACGCCCTCGACGTCGGCGCCGTCCACCTTGTCGGTGGTGTGCTCGGCGCCCTGCTGATCGGGTTCTTCGGAACGGGTGATGTCGCTCCCGGTTACAGCGTGGATGGCATCTTCTACGGCGGTGGCGCCAGCCTGCTCGGCAAGCAGGCACTCGCGGTCGTCTCAGTGGTGGCCTACTCGTTCGTCGCGACGTTCATCATCGCCTTCGCCATCGACAAGATCTACAAGATGAGGCTGTCGCCGGATGAGGAGCAGGAAGGCATGGACTTCGTGCTGCACGGCGAGACCGCATACGAGTTCACTTCGCTCGGCGGCGGCTCCGCCTCGCTCCTGTCCACGGCCACAACCACCGAGGAGGGCCAAGCGTGAAACTCGTGACCGCGGTCATCAAGCCGTTCAAACTGGAGGATGTGAAGGCCGCGCTGGAATCTCTCGGCGTGCACGGCCTGACCATCTCCGAGGTCCAGGGCTTCGGTCGGCAGAAGGGCCACACCGAGGTCTACCGGGGCGCCGAGTACAAGGTCGATTTCGTCCCCAAAATCAAAATTGAGATCATCGCGGACGACACCGCCGTTGAGGAACTGGTGACCACCATCGCCACCGCCGCGCAGACCGGCAAGATCGGCGATGGCAAGATCTGGGTGCTACCGGTCGAAACGGTCGTACGGGTTCGCACCGGCGAACGTGGATCAGACGCTCTGTAAAATCATGCTCCCACCGCGATGACCAACAGGATTGCCGCGCTGCTGGGCCGGTCCGGCGAGTTCGACGCAACCGTCGGGCCGGCCCTTCGCCGTGCGCTGGTGGACGTGGCCGACGGCGTGTTGCGCGACCTGTTCGGCAACCCGGGAGCAGGCGTCGCGCTGGTCGCGGTCGGCGGCTACGGGCGCGGCGAACCCGCTTTCGGCAGCGACCTCGATCTGTTGCTCGTCCACAACGGCCGGCGGGACGACATCGCCCAGCTGGCCGACGCCGTCTGGTACCCGCTCTGGGACGCCGGAGTCGGTCTCGACCACAGCGTCCGAACCGTCACGGAGGCCGTCGCTGTCGCGGACGGTGACCTGAAGGCGGCACTCGGTCTGTTGGACGCCCGCGTGGTCGCCGGGGACCACGCCCTGGCGGCATCCCTGCTCGAGCGCGTCCGCGGCCGATGGCGGGCCCGTGCCCCCCGTCGGCTGCCCGAACTCGCGGACATGGTCGCCGATCGGGCCCGGCGTCACGGTGAGGTCGCCTTCCTGCTCGAACCGGATCTGAAGGAAGCTCGCGGCGGGCTGCGTGACGTCCACGCCCTGGCCGCGCTGGCCGCCGCATGGGTCGCGGAGAAACCGCCCGAACGGGTGCTCGCCGCCTACCGGGTGCTTCTCGACATCCGTGGTGAGGTGCGCAGACTCGCCCGTGGCGGCGAGCGGAACCGGCTGCTGCTCCAGGACACCGCGGCCGTCGCCGCCGCCCTGAGCTACCCCGACTCGTCGGCGCTCGCCCACGCCACCGCCGACGCCGGCCGCACGATCTCCTGGACGTGGGACGTCACCTGGTACCGGGTCTCGGCCGGCCTACGGCCGCCCTCGCGCTGGCTCCGCAGCCGCCCGGCCCGCCGTCCCCTCGATGAAGGGGTGGTCGAGCAGAACCGCGAGGCGCAGCTCGCCCGGGACGCGGACCCGGCCGGTGACCCGACACTGACGCTGCGGGTTGCCGCCGCGGCCGCCCGGGCCGGCGTTCCGATCGGGCGGTACGCGCTCGACCGGCTTGCTCGCGAGGCCACGCCCATGCCGACCCCATGGCCGGACGCGGCGCGCGACGCGCTGGTTGCCCTGTTGGCCACCGGCGCGCCCGCGGTCGCGGTCATGGAAGCTCTTGACCAGGTCGGCCTGCTCGTCCGGTTGCTGCCCGAATGGGAACGGGTACGCAGTAAACCGCAGCGCAACCCGTACCACCGCTTCACCGTCGATCGGCATCTGATCGAAACAGCGGCGGCCGCGACCGCGTCGACCCGCGGCGTCGACCGGCCCGATCTGCTCCTGCTCGGCGCTTTGCTGCACGACATCGGCAAAGGCTGGCCCGGCGATCACACCGAAGCCGGCATCGCCGTCGTCGGTGTGATCGCTCCCCGCCTCGGGCTCCCGCCCGCGGACGCCGAGGTGCTGGTCACGATGGTGCGCCATCATCTGCTGCTCGCCGAAGCCGCGACCCGCCGGGACATCGACGACGTCACGACCATCGAGGCGGTGGCGCGGGCCGCCGGCAGCCCCCGGGTGCTCGGCCTGCTGCACGCCCTCACCGAAGCCGACTCGCTCGCCACCGGCCCGACAGCGTGGAGCCCGTGGAAGGCGCGGCTGGTCGGTGAACTGGTCAGCCGCACGATGGCGGTCTACCGGGGCGAGCAAGCGCCCTGCCCGCCCGCGCTCACCGAGCGCCAGCGCCTCCTTCTCGCGTTCGCGGACGAGTACGCGGTGGTGGTCAACCCGCTCCCGGACGACGGCATGTTCGAGATCGTCGTGGTGGCGCCCGACCGTCCCGGGCTGCTGGCCGCCACCACCGGGGTACTGGCTGTCAACCGTCTCGACGTGCGCCGCGCGTCCGCCCGCGCTTGTGCTGGCCGGGCCCTGCTGCAGGCGGCGGTCTCAGCATCGTCGGCGATGGCCGGGCCGGGGCCGGGCGGGGAGGCGCCCAGTCCCGCGATACTGCGCGGCGACCTGCTGCGATCCCTGGACGGTATGTTGGACTTGGACGCCAGGATCACGATGCGGGAACAGGCGTATGCGCGCCCGCGGGGCGGATACACGCCGGCGCCACCAAGAGTGATCTTCGATGGCTCCGGAGCGGACACCGTTGTCGAGATCCGTGCCCCCGACCGCGCCGGAGTGCTGTTCCGGATGGTCCGCGCGCTGTCAGACGCCGGCCTCAGCGTCCGCACCGCAATCGTGGCCACGATCGGTCTCGACGTGGTGAACGCGTTCTACGTGCGGGATGCTGACGGCGAGGCGCTGGTCGTAGCGGAGCGCGGGAAGCAGGTGGCGGATGCCGTGCTGGCCGCGCTCCAGCCTCCCTCGGGGCCCGTGACGTGACGCCAGCACGACCAAAGATCGCCACAGCGTGTGTGACGCAGTTCACAATAGTGATAGGGGGCCAAAAAAATCGCATCGAGCGTGATGGCTATACTCAGAACGCACGTTGGAGGCTTCGCCTAGTCCGGTCTATGGCGCCGCACTGCTAATGCGGTTGGGGGTAACGCCCCCTCCCGGGTTCAAATCCCGGAGCCTCCGCCCCTGACCAGCGGTTTCACGCAAACCGCTGGATCATCCCACCCTCTGAAGATCGCTAGCCCCTCCTGCCGACCACTGCGGCCACGAACCGCACCCACCTGCCACCGGAAGATCGTTGCCACCCTCCCGCTGGCACCCCGCTGGCACATCCGATCTCCCGCCCCACAGCCGATCCCTCTACGGTCCGGTACACCACGAACGTCTCGATCTTTATCTTTCGTGGGTGTCGGTGATAGGTGAGCACGGGTGGCGGCGGCACGCGGAGGGGCTGCAGGATCTCAGGGTACGAGGAAACGGATGACCGTCGACACCATGAAGCTGTTCGGAAACTGCGGTATCAAGCGGTGGAGGCGACACCCGACGCCCGCCTCGCGCCGGGACCCTCAGCGGGGGGTTCGCATCGGGCTGGTGAGGCAGGCGAGGAGCCTGCCCGATCGCGATCAACTTACCGAACCCCCTGCTCCCACCACGATGCGGGCGTCGCTTCAACCGGTTGACCTCGCCGCCACGGAGGACGGGATGGAGAGGGGCGACGCGGGCACTGGCGGGGTCCAAGCGATCGCCTTGCCATCACTCTGGGGGACTGTCGTTCTCCGGGCCTGGGATGGGAATCCGGCTCACGGTGGAGCGCACATGTGCGGCGAAAGGCTCCACACCGGCCCGTTCCAGGCAGCCGAGCAGGTCGGCCGTGCTCATCGGCGGATGGCGTTTCTCCCCGGCGAGCCGGACGACGGTCGAGGTGACTTCGTCCTCGAACTCGGTGCATAGTTCACACAGATAGGTATCCGGGTCCGTGACCGTGACCCCGTATGTCGCCAGCGGGGCGGCGGGGAAATCTGACCGGTTGCGCGTGACGAGGTGCGTCGCATGGCCGGCGATCGCCGCTGCCATGTGGACGCGGTCGTCCGGGTCTCTATCGGGCATGCTCGCGATGAGATCGGCGTAATCGTCGAACCGGACCTCCGCGTCAGGGAAGAATGTCCGTACCGCGGTGGTGACGGCTGCCGCCGAGGACGCCGACCGCCGGCCCGAGCGCACGATGACCCGTTCCCACTCGTCCAGCAGCGCCTCGGTCCACAGGACCGTGTGGACGCCGTCCTCGGTGAGCGCGAGCAGGAGATCCATGACGGAGAACGGGAAGAGCACGTTCGTGTCGGCCAAGACCCGGGGCAGGGGCGGCATTGCGGGTCAGTACGGGATGCCGGCCTCGGCGACAGCCTCGGCGACAATGCGGCGACCCTGCCGACGGGACTCACGCCGGGCGTGGAAGACGAGGACGTCGGACAGGCGCACCCGGCGGTGCCGGCTGCGGGGCAGCCGCTCGGACGGGATCTCCCCCGCGTCCAACAGCCGGCTGACAAACGGCCGCGACAGGCCCAACAGCTCCCCGACCTCCGCCGGGGTCAGCATTGACTCCGAGGGCAGCACGGTGACCGCGTGGCCCGCGGACAACTCTCGCAGCGAGGCTGCGACCAGCCGGGTGAGCGCGGGGGGAAGGGGAACGATGGTGCCGTCCGGGCGTCGCAGGACCGCCTCGGCACCATGTGCCGAGGCCACGGCCGCCTGCGCCACGGTGGCTGACTCCGGCTCGCCGCGGGCCGGCTCGACCTGCTCGGCTCCGGCGAGGATGCCTGACCTGCCCATCGCGCCTCCCAGTATCCGTAATAACCGTCACCCGAGGCGCTGCCTGGCCGCAAACAGATCCGAACGTGACCTCTGCGCCGACGATCCCGCATCCTGCCCACCGGACGGACCGCCGACTACCATGGGTAACGCTTTTACCCCCTCGGATCAGCTGTCGATGTCTCGGAAACGCACACGGCACGCTGGACCGTCCCCGCTGGTGGAGACACACGGTAAGAGGGTTGCCGTTGACCCCCAGCGGAGAAACTCCGCTGGGGACACGTCAGCAGGCCACCCCGGAGCACACAGAGCAGACCACCAGCCCCGTGATCGATTCCGGCTGATCGACCGCTGCGGTGACAGGAGCGTCACGGTCCACGAGATGGTATGACGCGGACGACCGGTCGAGAAGCAGACCGGTTCCCGGCCCATGCCCGTAGCCGGGGGTGATGTACCGCTGTGACCCACGCCGGGAGCCCACTGTAGATCTTTATGGTGTGTGGGCATGCCGTGTCGGGGTGGCGCCGCCGTCCCCGGTCATCGTCCGGGTGTGCTGGCACAATGCTGGCACGCACCGCGCTGATCCGCGCTGCCCCGACCCCGCCCGCTCATCCGGGGCATGCCGGATGAGCTGCGACAACGCACCAGGACAGATCTCGACGATATGGGGCGAATCGGTCTGCTAATGCGGTTGGGGGTAACGCCCCCTCCCGGGTTCAAATCCCGGAGCCTCCGCCCCTGACCAGCGGTTTCACGCAAACCGCTGGATCGTCCCGGACACCCCGAACGATCACTAACCCCCGTCTGCTGGCACATTGCTGGCACAATCCGCACGATCATGTCACCGGGAGATCCTTACCACCCTCCCGCTCGCACCCCGCTGGCACATCCGATCTCCCGCCCCCACAGCCGATCCCTCTACGGTCCGGTACACCACGAACGTCTCGATCTTTATCTTTCGTGGGTGTCGGT
Organism: Protofrankia sp. Cj5; assembly: GCF_917627405.1. Classification (NCBI taxonomy): domain Bacteria; kingdom Bacillati; phylum Actinomycetota; class Actinomycetes; order Frankiales; family Frankiaceae; genus Protofrankia; species Protofrankia sp. Cj5. The sequence goes on along the minus strand of NZ_CAKJTO010000003.1, from coordinate 96,796 downwards.
GATAGGTGAGCACGGGTGGCGGCGGCACGCGGAGGGGCTGCAGGATCTCAGGGTACGAGGAAACGGATGACCGTCGACACCATGGAGCTGTTCGGAAACTGCGGTATCAAGTGGTGGAGGCGACACCCGATGCCCGCCTCGCGCCGGGACCCTCAGCGGGGGGGTTCGCATCGGGCGGGCGGGGCAGGCGAGGAGCCTGCCCGATCGCGATCAACTTACCGAACCCCCTGCTCCCACCACGATGCGGGCGTCGCTTCGACCGGTTGACCTCGCCGTCCCGCCGCGGAGGGCGGGATGGAGAGGGGCAACGGGCGCTGGCGGGGTCCAGACGATCCGCCTTGCCGTCACTCTGAGGGACTGTCGTTCTCCGGGTCTGGGATGGGAATCCGGCTCAAGGTGGAACGCACACGTGCGGCGAAACGCTCCACACCGGCCCGTTCCAGGTAGCCGAGCAGGTCGGCCGTGCTCATCGGCGGGTGGCGTTTCTCCCCGGCGAGCCGGACGATGGTCGAGGTGACTTCGTTCTCGAACTCGGTGCACCGGCTCCACGGGCGGAGACCGCCGCCCTCGTGTGTGTGGCTGTCTGATTGCTCGACACGATGAAGATCGGTACCGGCGTGTCAAGGAGAGTCGTACACTGCTCTCATGCGGTAGTGATAGTAGGTGACACGTGGAGGTCGTCATGAATACCAGCAGCGCTGACTACCCCGTGTTTCCGTCGCGCCAGCCTCGTTTGTCGATCAATGAGTTGATCCGGGCTAAGAACGCTGAACCGATCCGGTCGTTGGCTGACCTGGAGGCCATGTCGGCTGACATTTTTGAGTCGGACGCAGAGCTGGACGAGTTCTTGGCGTTTACCTACGCCGAGCGCCGTCGGGACGTGGCGTGAGATAGGGATGCGTTCTGTCGTCGTAGACACCGACGTCTCCTCGATGATTATCAAGAAGCGTCTGCCAATCGCATTAGCAACCAAATTGATCAACACTCAGCCGTTCCTTACCTTCGTCACCCGTGCTGAGCTGATCAAGTGGGCTGAGGTTCGCAGCTGGGGGACGGGTAACCGTGCCCTTCTCGCCCGATGGATGGCTAGCATCCCGATGCTTCCGGGTGATGAGGACGTGGCCGATACCTATGGTGTCCTGTCCGCCGCGGGGATGCATCGGGGGCGGCCCCGACCGATGAACGACATGTGGATCGCTGCGTGCTGCCTTACCCACGGCCTTGCGTTGGCGACTATGAATATCAAAGATTTCGACGATTTCAGGGTCTACCACGGACTGGAGCTCATCACTGCATAGCTCACAGTCACTCGAAATCTTGGTGGAACCGTTTCTTGGACGGCTTCCCATGCTGGATAGCCAGCGTAACGCCCCCTCCCGGGTTAACATCCCGAAGCCTCCGCCCCTGACCAGCGGTTTCACACAAACCGCTGGATCATCCCACCCTCTGAAGATCGTTAATCCCTCCTACTGGCACGCCGCTGGCATCTGCGATCTCTCTCCCCCCCCCCCCCCGCATCCTCCAGCCGATCCCCCTGCAGTCCGGTACACCCCGAATATTTCGATCTTCGTCTTTCGTGGGCGTCGGTGACAGGTGAGCGCGGGTGGCTGCAGCAGGCGGGTGAGCGGGGGCCGCAGGATCGCAGGCTGAACGGACCGGAAGGTCGCTATCCGCAGCGGTGGGAACCCTCCACGCCGGCCACGGCCCTGTCAAGGTCACAGCTCCGGTAGGGGTTCAGCGCCCTCCGGAGCCGCGTCAGGTGACGTGAACACGGCGGCAGCGCCAACCGGTCGCCCCCAAGGGTCACGCAGCAGTATGAGTCGGACGCTTGTTGGCCGTAGGGAGCCGTCGTGGCATTGGACGGGAAGAATCACCGCGCCGCGGTCCGACGGTTCATCGGCCGTAGCTCCGGACATGAGTGCTCGGAAAGCGGTCCAGTGCGCCTCCCGGTAAGCCTCAGGGATGATCATATCCAGCGCGCTTCCTACGATCTTGTTCGCTGGATGGCCGAACAGTGATTCGGCCTCGGTGTCCCACGACCGCACCACGCCCTCGGCGTCGGCCACGACGACGGTAAACGGCTCCATCAGTCTTTCCCCCTCTTCGGCGTCGGCCAAGCCCATAACCGGGCGAAAGCCGCCGTCGAGCGCACCGTCCCGTTCAGCCCGACCTGCCAGGCCCTCACCAACCATCTGGAGGGGTCCCGGTTTTGTGGACAGCGACCTTCAGGTCCATTGTCTACGAAAGCGGAATCCTCCACTTAACGGTAGTACACGCGGTGGCGATAGTCGGCACCCAGGCTCAGGGTGGCCAGCCAGCAGGAGACGACAGGCTCATGGTTGCTGGTCGAGAAATTTCGCGGCCTCGGCTGGATGCCAGTCTCCAGCGGTCAGCGCGACTCTGAGGTCGGCGCCGGTCCTTCGATACGCCGGCCCGATCTCCGCGATCGGACGATTGCCACGCGTAATGGCGATAGTTTCACCGGCCTCGATCGCGTCAAGCAGGTCCGAGAACCCCCGAGACGCCTCGGTCGCCGTAATGCTTCGCATGATCACAAAAGTATCTGACAATCAGACATCTCGCCGCACGGCTTATGTCGATCACAGTGCCTAGCGAAGCGATCGTCCGGGAACGGGTGAAGCCGCCGGGCGCGGGGGCGTCAGCCCCCGCCTCGCCACCAGATCAGCCGTACCACCCTTCAGATCATCCGAGCACACAGCGGAAGCGCCGGCAGCACTCACAGTTCACACGTCATCCTCGTTTCACGGACAGGAGCACACTCTGGTATCACGATCGCTACATCTGGGTGAAAACGGACCGTCGGAAGAGGTGGGCTTCGGTGATGGCCGACGACGTGGCCTCAGCGGTTCTCGACGCGCTGCCCATCGCGGTCGCCGTGCTCGACTCCGACGGCACGGTGCTGCGGCTCAACGAGGCGTGGCGACGCGGCGGCGCGACCGGTACCGCCCTCGTCCCCGTCGCGCCGGGCGGGAGCTGGCTTGCCGCATGCGCGGCCGCGAGCGCGCACCTGCCATACCTCGACCAGCTCGCAACCATCACCAGGCAGCTGCTGGACAACCATCGCGGCCGCCCCCACCTGGAAGTCCGCTGTCCGGGACCGCGCGGTCCCCGTTGGCTGCTCGTACGGTTACGCCCGCTCATGGGCGGCCAAGGGCTCGTCGTCCTGGTGGATGACATCACCGAACGGCGTGAGACCGAGGAGAAACTGCGCCATCACGCGACGCATGACATGCTTACGGGCCTCGCGAACCGGCTGGCGGTGACCGAACGGCTCGCCGAGCTCAGCAGCGGCTTCCCGGCTCAGCCGACTGACCAAACCAGCGGCAGGGACGATCTCCATCCAGCCGCTTTGTTCTTTCTCGACCTGGACTCCTTGTGCACAATCAACAATACGTTCGGCTACCGCATCGGTGACATGGTCCTGCGGGCCACCGCGGCTCGGCTGGCCTCCGCGCTGCGTCCGACCGACCTGTTGGCCAGATGGGGAGGGGACGAGTTCGTGGTGGTGGCGGGCCATCTGACCAGCACGGACGCGGCGGTCCTGGCCGAGGCGCTGACCCATTCCCTGGCCGAGCCGCTCGCCATCGGCGGGCATCGGATCACAGTGTCGGTCAACGTCGGGATGGCCCTGCTGGACGCCGCCACCGGGTCCATCAACCAGCGGCGGTCAGGGCGCTCCCGATCCGATGAACCACCTTCCCCGGACGCCGTCGAACTCGTCGAGCTGGCGAGCGAGACACTTGTCCGCAGCCGGACCCAGCGCCGTCACCGGCCGCGGCCACGCCTGTAGCAGCCCATAGCACAAGGCCCGTTATGTCGGTATCAGGACGTATCGTATGACTATGCGCCTGACGCTGACGGTCTCTGACCCGGCTCACGACGTCAGCGCGGACGTCCTCCTGGACGCCGACCCGGACACGCCGGTCAGCGCGGTCGCCGATACCCTCACGTGCCGTCTCCGACCGTCCGTCGCGGCAGGCAGGCCAGACCTGTTCGTCGACGGCCGGCTCGTTACCGGAGCGCTCTCCCTCGCCGAGTCCCCGATCCGCGAGGGCACTGTGATCAGCCTCGACTCACCAGCGGGCTGGCTGACAGGGGAACCGCCCGGCCTGATCGAGGTCCGGGTGATCGGCGGACCGGGCGCGGGCGTGGTTCACCGACTCGGGCCAGGTGAGTTCGCCGTTGGTTGCGGGGCTGCCTGCGCCGTCCGGCTGGACGATCCCGGCCTCGCGGCCGAGGCGATGACAATCACGGTGATGGCGGACGGCTCGTGTCGCCTCATCCCCGCGGCCGCCCATCCTGATCAACAGCCTGCCGCCGTGCTCGTCGACCGCGAACCGCTACAGGCCCCGATCGATCTCCCAGCCGGCGCCCAGATCGCGATCGGGTCCGTCCTGCTGGAGATGGGCACGCCGAGCCAGGCTGATGCCGCGCTCAAGCCGTCCGACGACGGGATGGCCCTCGATTTCAACCGGCCGCCCCGGTTGCTCCCGCCGCTGCGCCGGACACGCTACAAGCTGCCCAGCGAGCCCTCGGAACCGGAACGGCGCCCGATGCCGATCCTCATGGCGCTCATGCCGCTGGGCGCGGGCGTCGCGATGGCACTCCTGTTCCGACAATATTACTTTCTGCTAATGGCCGTCATCGGCCCAGTAGGCATGATCGGGATGCACGTCTCCAGCGACCGGCACGGCAGGCGCAGCTACCGTAAACAACTGGCCGACTACCATGACAGGCGGGAAGAGGTCGAGACCGACGCGCGCCAAGCGCTGGTCAGCGAACGCTCAGCCCGGCGCGCCGACTTCCCCGATCCGGCGACCGTCCTGCTCACCGCCGTCGGGCCGCGTGGACGCCTGTGGGAACGCCGCCGGGACAATCCCGACTACCTGTGCCTGCGGCTGGGCACCGCCGACCTGCCCAGCGAGGTCGTGATGGAGGACCCGGCCGCTCCGGAACACAGACGCGAGATCACCTGGACAGCGCCGGACGTCCCGGTGACGGTAGCTCTGCCCGAGCGGGGAGTGCTGGGCATCGCCGGCCGCGGCGACCTGCCCCGGGTGCTCGCCTGCTGGCTGATCGCCCAGGCCGCGACCCTGCACAGCCCACGCGACCTGGCGATCTACATTCTCACCGACAGCTCCGGTGAATCCGCTTGGCAGTGGGTGCGCTGGCTTCCGCACTGCCGTCCGAGCGAAGGCCAGAACACCACCGTCCTACTCGGGAGCGACGACGAGTCGCGGGCCCGGCGCATCGGCGAGCTGATCAATCAGGTGGCGGCGCGGGCGGCCACCCGGGCGAACCCGACCGGCATGAACCCGCTCGGCGACAGCCCGGACGTACTGGTCGTCATGGACGGCGCGCGCCGGCTGCGGTCCGCGCCCGGAATGATCTCAATCCTGCGGGACGGACCCGCGCTGGGCATCCACTCGATCTGCCTGGACCACGACACCCGGTACCTGCCGGAGGAGTGTCAGGCCGTGGCCGAGGAAACCCGCACCGGGCTGTGCCTGGTGGAGATGCATACCGAGATCGTCCGTGACGTCCGCCCGGATCTCGTCTCGACCGCGCTGCCCGCCGATCCCCACGCCGTGGTGACGGCTGGCAGGGCCGCGGCCTGGTGTGCACGGCTCGCCCGCGCCCTGGCACCGGTCCGCGATGTCGGCGGGGACGACGAGGCGACCATCCCGAGCGCAGCCCGGCTCCTGGACGTGATCGGCCTGGAGCCACCAACCGCGGCCACGGTGGCCGCTCGCTGGCTTGTCTGCCCGCGTAGCACCACCTTCCCAGTGGGCCTCTCGTTCGACGGCCCGTTCGCGCTGGACCTCCGCCGGGACGGCCCGCACGGGCTGATCGCCGGCACCACCGGATCCGGCAAGTCCGAGTTGTTGCAGTCGATCGTTGCGTCGCTCGCCGTCGTGAACCGGCCGGATGAAATGACGTTCGTACTCATCGACTACAAGGGCGGCAGCGCCTTCGCCGACTGTGTCCGGCTGCCGCACACGGTCGGCATGGTCACCGACCTCGACACCCACCTGGTGACCCGAGCGCTGGAGTCGCTGTCGGCCGAGCTCCGCCGGCGTGAACGCATCCTGGCCGACGCGGGGGCGAAGGACATCGAAGACTACGCCCTGCTGGCCACCACGGGGACGCGGCGCACACCGGCCAGCCCGCCGTCAACACCGTTACCCCGCCTGTTACTCGTGATCGACGAATTCGCCTCGCTCGCCCGTGAACTGCCCGCCTTCGTTACCGGCCTGGTCAACATCGCGCAGCGTGGCCGTTCGCTCGGTATCCACCTCCTGCTCGCGACGCAGCGTCCCGGCGGGGTGGTGTCGCCCGAGATCCGCGCGAACACGAACCTGCGGATAGCATTGCGCGTCACCGACGCCTCGGAGAGCTCCGACGTCATCAACGCGCCGGACGCCGCGCGCATCTCACCGTCCGCCCCCGGCCGTGCCTACGTCCGGCTGGCGCACGCGTCACTCGTCCCGTTCCAGGCCGGCCGGATCGGTGGTCGCCGGCCGGCCGCTGCCAGTGCCAGTGCCGCTGTCGGTGCTGCTGTCGGTGCCAGTGCCGCCGGTGTTCGTGGAAACATCGCCACACTCGGTGCCGGGCCGCGAAAAGATGATCTAGAACAGCCCTGGGTGACTGAGCTGACCTGGCCCGCGTTGGGCCAGCCCCCACCAGCACCACCACGGCTACGAACATCCAGCAACGAAATCACCGATCTCAAGGTGCTCGTCGAAGCGATCCGGGAAGCCGCCACCACCTTGCGCGTCGCACCCCAGCACAGTCCGTGGCTACCGCCGCTGCCCGAGCGGCTCACCCTGGCAACGCTGCTGGAATCCGTCTCCGTGCGCTCGAACGCGCTGCCGGCCGTCCCGATTGGCCTGTCGGACCACTGTGACCGCCAGGCTCAGCTCCCCTACACACTCGATATCGAAAACGGGGGCCACCTGCTCTTCGCCGGTTCACCACGGTCGGGACGATCGACAGCCCTGCGTACTCTGGCCGGATCAATAGCCACAACCATATCCTCCGCCGATGTCCATCTCTACGCGCTGGACTGCGGTAACAGCGCCCTTGCGCCCCTGGCCTCGTTACCGCACACCGGAGCCGTAGTCAGCAGGGACGCTCCCGAGCGGGTTCAACAGCTACTCACCCGGATCATCACCGAGATCGTCGAACGGCAGGAGATCTTTGCCGCACGCGGGTACGCCGACCTCGCCGAACAGCGATCTACCGACCATGACCACCCACTGCCCTACCTGATCCTGCTGATCGACCGTTTCGAAGGCTTTCTGGCCTCCTTCGAGGAGGTCGATGGCGGAGCGCTCGTCGACATGCTGACCCGGCTGCTGCGCGAAGGACCATCGGTGGGTCTGCGCATCGTCATGACCGGCGATCGACGCAGCGCGTCCGGTCGATTCAGCACAGCGATCGAGAATCGGTTCGTGCTGCGGATGGCGGACCGATCCGACTACGCCATGATGGGTCTTGCCGCGGGCGCGGTGCCCGACGTGCTACCACCGGGCCGTGGATTTCAGGTCGAAACCTCGGTGGAGACCCAGCTCGCGCTGCTCGCCGAGGATCCGTCCGGCCGCGCCCAGGTCGCGGCGCTGCACGAGCTGGGCGCGGCCGCGGCTGTCCGTGACGGAGTGCCACCGGGGCCGGCTACCGGCGCCCGCACGGACTACCGGCGGCCGTTTCGTATCGACGTGCTGCCGGGACGTATCACCGTTACCGAGACCCAGGCGCTGCAGCTGGGACGACGCTCACGGCCCACGGCCAACGAGACCGGGCAATCCGTCGCGCTCGTCGCGCTCGTCGGTGCGGGCGGCAATGAGCTCGCCCCCATCGAGATCGATTTCGCTACTGACGGACCTGGTTTCGTTGTCGCCGGCCCCGCGCGCTCCGGCCGGAGCACCGCGCTGCTGACCATGGCGAAGTCGCTGCTGGCAGGCGATTCCCAGCTGCTTGTGGTGGCCCCTCGGCGCTCACCGCTGGCGGCGCTCGCGAGCCATCCACAGGTGATCGATGTCCTTGGCGCGGCGGCGAATGCCGCCGACATCGATGCCGCCTGTGCCTCGGCCATGACGCCGAACAGCCTGGTCATCGTCATGGACGACGCGGAGCTGCTGGCGAACGCGCCGCTGGCTGACCGCATGAGTGAGTTCCTCAGAACCGCCCGCGACGCCGGTCACGCGTTCATCGCGGCCGGAACGACCGAGGATCTGACCAACCAGTACCGCGGGTTCATGGTGGATGCCCGTCGGTCACGATGTGGGATCATTCTCGCGCCGAGCCTCCCCAGTGAAGGGGACCTGTTCGGCGTGCGGCTGTCCCGCGGCAGTTTCGGCACCATGCCTGTCGGCCGCGGACTGTTCGTGCGACGGGGCAGGACGACGCCTGTCCAGATCGCTTTCTCCGCAACTGGGTAACATCCGCTGGCAGGCCACGCCGACAGGCGAACCCGGAAGGTGCGGCGATGACGACGGGCCGGCTCCAACGGCGCCTTGATCTGGGTGACGCGCTGGTCATCGGCCTCGGCTCGATGATCGGTGCGGGTGTGTTCGCAGCCTTCGGACCGGTGGCGGAAGCCGCGGGGGCCGGCCTCCTCATCGCCCTCGCGGTCGCCGCGGTGATTGCCTACTGCAACGCCACGTCGTCCGCGCAGCTGGCAGCCCGATATCCCGAGTCCGGTGGCACCTACGTGTACGGGCGACGCCGTCTCGGCGCCGTATGGGGCTATCTCGCCGGTTGGGGATTCGTGGCCGGCAAGACCGCGAGCTGCGCCGCCATGGCCCTGACCGTGGGGGCCTACGCCTGGCCCCAACATCCCCGTCTGGTCGCGGCTGCCGCCGCGGCTCTGCTGAGCGCGGTCAACTACTTCGGGGTGACCAAGACCGCCCGGCTGACCCGGTTGCTCATCACGCTGACCCTGATCGTGCTGGCCCTCGTGGTGATCGCCTGCCTGGCCGGCGGCACCGCCGACGCCGAACGGCTGAGCCCGATCTGGCCCGGGAGCGGGCCAGGTGCGGTCCGCGGCGTACTGCAGGCGGCGGCGCTGCTGTTCTTCGCGTTCGCCGGCTACGCCCGGATCGCCACCTTGGGCGAGGAGGTCCGTGACCCAGCGCGGACGATCCCGAAGGCAGTTTCCGCCGCACTCGGGCTTACCGTCGGTGTCTACTTCCTTGTCGGGCTGTCCGCGCTGCTGGCCATCGGCCCTGACCGGCTGGCGTCCGCCGTTGACCCACTCGCCGTCGCAGTCAGTGCGGGCAGCCTCCATGCGCTGACTCCCGCGGTTCGTGTGGGCGGGGTGGTGGCGAGCCTCGGCGTGCTGCTGTCGCTGCTTGCCGGGGTCGGACGCACCACCCTCGCGATGGCCCGCGAAAGGGATCTCCCCGGCTGGCTTGCCGCGGTGCATCCACGCCATGGCGTTCCACACCGGGCGGAACTGCTACTCGGTGGCATTGTCATCGTCATCGTCACCGTGATAGACGTTCGGAACGCAATCGGATTCTCCAGTTTCGCGGTCCTCGTCTACTACGCGATCGCCAACGCCAGCGCCTTCACCCTGGACGGTCCGCAACGCCGCTGGCTACGGCCGGTCACGCTGGTCGGTGGCGCTGGTTGTCTCGTCCTCGCGTTCACCCTGCCGGCTACCAGCGTCATCACCGGTCTGGGCGTTCTCACCGCCGGTGTTGTGCTTCGAGCCGTGTGTAGATCACATCCCTGAGTTCGACCGCCCGGCCTCGACCGCCTGAGTTCGATCGCCTGGCCAGTCAGGCGGCCGAGGCCAGGCGATCAGGGATGTGCGGCACGCTCCACGTTGCTGGGGCCGAACTGAAAAGTCGCGGTCAGCGCGTCGAACAGATCGTGCAATGCGTCCACGAGCACTACGTTCGGGCTGGAGCAGGCGATCAGGACGACTGTGTCCGACCGTGGGAGTGGGACAAAGGTCTGCATCGCCGTCGTCCTGATCCAGCCCGCCCGATCAGGCAGCGTGATGTCCTCGACGCCATAGGCGCGGACGGCCCGCCCGACCCGGGGAAGATCCACAAGTGTCACCATCGTCCACGTGTCGTCCAGCGATCGGGCGACCTTCTCCGACAGCGTGGCCAGAATGGCGTCCGGAGCGACGCCGTTCGTCTGGTCTCCATCCGTCCAGCCCCCTTCGGGAGCAGGGAGCAACGAAACTGTCACACTGGCGGACAGGATCGTCCCCTCCACCGGCTCGGCCATGACCCCGCAGAACAGTGCACCACCAGCAGCGGCGTCGCTGGCGGCGTTGCGCAGCATGCGCGAGATCGCCGAGCGGTTCTCGGCGAGTTCGGGAACAGCACGTGTACGCGCACGAACCAGCGCGTCGATGGATGCCCGGCGGGTCACCGGATTCAGGTCGACCTCAAACCAGCTGTCGGGAACCGCGATCGAGAATTCGGTGCTTGCCAGCCCGCCGGCCACAGGGTCGCCGCTCAGCTCTCCCTCACCCCTTCATCCGTAGGGTGGGGCGCCCTGATCGGATCCGCCGTCAGATCCGCCGTCAGATCGGCATCGACCTGGCGCAGTACCCGAGCGGACTCCGAGGCCATCGTCGCCAGCTTGTTCGCGTTCTCATCGATCTTCCTGCGCCCATCGCTCCAGTCATGTTCGAAATCGTCGAGGGCGCTCTCGATTTCGGCTGAACCCAACTGGCCGTGGTAATATTCGAGCGTTGATCGAGTTGCGTTCATCGTCGATCGGATAGACGCGAGATTGCTCGCGAGGGCATCCAGACCCGAAAGATCGACTGACACGCGGTCAGCAGTCATTGAAATCCACCTCCGTTGTGTACCCACCACTGCACGCGGATCGTCATAACCGGTGACCGAGGCGGCGCCCGGCACAGCTGGCACCCCGCCGAACGGCAACCGCGGATAGGATGATCAGCCTCCTAACCTTGCCCACGCAGCGAGTTCGCGAGCTGGGTATCGGCCGCGCGGAAGGCCTCCGCGGCCCTCTTGAGGTACTCGGCCATTCCGTCCAGGCCGACCAACGTGTTGGTGACACCGGTGTTGAACGTGTCGTAGGAGCCCTGGAACTGCACACTCGACTGGTCGGTGACGTAGCCGCTGGCGACCAGGCCGTCGACCGTGCGTTTCAAGGCGTTCAGGTGCGCCTCGATGTCGGCCTTGCCGTTACGGAGCCGGGTGCTCGCGTCGTCCATTTCGGTGTAGGTGACGTTGAGATTGGGCATCGCCTCTGGCCTCTCTCGGAAAGATGGGCAGCTGCTGGCGAAGCGGGCGGGATGCGGGATGCGCTATCACGCGGAGGCAGGTCGCTTGGTGATCATCAAGCTGCGATCATCGGCTTATAACTACTATAAGTAATCTACTAGATACATAACGTACTGTATCCACACACCGGCAGGCTCACTCCGCAACAGCTTCGCCGCGTCGAGCATCTCACGAACTTCGCCCGCGTTGGTATGGTTATAGACGTTTTTGTCCAAATCTACTGTTTTGCGCCGCCCGCCAACACCCCCCGAAGAGGCCCGATAGCCACTCCGCTAATAGATCAACATGTCGGTCGGCGACAATCGGATCGCCCAGCGAGATCCGCATGCCGGCAGCCCGACCCGAGCCGCACCTGTCAGGCCAGGCAAAAGATCTACAAAAATGACTTTCGGTAATAGTTAAACCATATAAAGTGATGGCGTTTATCCACAGCCCAGACCAGACCCTGGGCTGCCTGATCGCGGGGGAAGACCATGAACAGCGTGACACCGTCCCGCCGCGACCACGCCGGAACATCCGGCCGCCGGCACGCGAGGCTGACCGCACGGGCCGCTTCCCCGCCCGTCCCGCGGCGAGCGCGGTTGCGCGCGGCCAGGGCCTTCGCGCTCCTCGCCACAATCATCGTCGGCGTGCCAGCCATGCTGGTGCTGCTGGTCGGTCCACCGATTCCCATGGCCTGGGCGCCAGCCTGGGCACCGGCGCGCACAGTCGACCCAGCGAGCCTGCTGGCGATCCTGGCGGACGTGGTGTGGCTGGCCTGGGTGCACTTCGTCATCTGCGTGATCGCCGAGTGGTGGTCCGGACACCGGGGCTCGGCGCTGCCGCCGCGGATCCCCTTGGGCGGCAGCTCGCAGACGCTGGCGCACCGTCTCGTCGCCGCCACCCTGCTGTTCTCCGGCACAGCTATCCTCCTCACACCCGGCACGAACGAGCCCAGGCCGCGTCCCGCCATCACGGCGTCGGCTGTCCAGCCCCCTGCCGATGACGCGGCATCCCTCGGCTCTTCCCGTGGTTCCCCGGGGGTTTCGCCAGGTGGTGCGACCGGTGGTGCGACCGGTGAAAGCCAGCCCGAAGGCTCCGGTACCGCAGTGGCCGCGAAGGTCGATACCGGGGTCATGGCTGCCGCGGGTGTTATCACGCCCTTACGGGGGATCGCCGGTTCCGCGCTGCTGGCCGCGGGAGTGGTGGTGGCGCTTGCCGAACGGCGGCCACGGAGGAACGCGGATGATGCGGTCGATGACTTCGAAACCATGCTCCGCCTCGCCGCCGATGTCGGGGCGGCCCGATTTGTCGACCAGGCGCTGCGGGTGCTTTCCGCGGAGCTGACCCAGGCCGGTCGTGCCCTGCCCCCGGTGTATGCGGCGACTCTCAGCGATTCCGCGCTGCTGCTTCACATCGCGCCAGCCGAACCTGAAGGGCCGCCGCCGCCATGGCGAGTTGGCGAGATACCGGGACACTGGCTCATCGATCGGCTCGCCGACACGCCCGACGGCCTGCCCGCGGGTGTTGTCGCAGGGATTCCGGCGAGCACGCCCGCACCCTATCCGGGCCTTGCCACGGTTGGCACGGACGACCATGGCGCCCAGATTCTCGTGGACATCGAAGGCGCCCCAGGGATCATCAGCCTGGTCGGGGATGCCGCCGTGGCTCGTGAAGCAGTTGTGTCCATCGCGGTGGAACTTGCCACGAACCTCTGGTCGGATGACCTCCGCGTCTACATGATTGGCTTTCCGGACCTCACCGCGCCGATCGTCCCGGACAGGCTGCGCACCAGTAGCAGCCTCGACGAGGTTCTGGGTGAACTGTCCGATCGCGGCTCACGGCACGGTGGCGCGGCCGGCGGCACGAGGGATCCGGCCGGCAGCGGGCGGGAGCACAGCGGTCATGGAAACGATGTGAACAGCACCTTCGACGCGGCGCTGCGAGGCCGGCAAGCAGCGCGGACCCAGGCGCTGTGGGCGCCGGACCTGCTGGTGCTGCCCGAGCCTCCGTCCGGCGACGATGTCGCGCGGCTGTCGGTTCTCGCCGCTGGACGCACCCAGGGCATCGGGGTAATCACGGTAGGCGACACTGCCGCGGCCCGCTGGCGCTTCACGGTAGACGCCGAGCGCAGGCTCTCCTTGGGTGTCCTCGGGCTGGACGTCAACGCCTTGACGTTGTCAGCGCCCGAATACGCGGCCATCCTGGAGATGTTCAGCCAGCCTGACGCGGGTTCAACGTCCGGGGACACGCGCGGCCCCGAGCCACGCGCGCTGCCGGCGGCTCCGAGCCGCGCGGAAGCCACGGACCGTACCCAGCCGCGCATCGCCATAACGGACATGCCATGGGCGGCTCTTCCAAACGCCGAAATAGTCCGGTCTGTGGACGGGGGTTCATCAGCCGCCGCGTCGGCGCCCGGCCCAGAGCTGACACCGACACCGGCACCGGCACCCGTCCCGTGGGTACCGGAAATTCCGCGGTGGATGCGCCCCCTCGGCTCCGGCGCGCGGAGGCCATCCCCTGGCGCGCCCGACAGTCAGAGAGATACGCCGATCCCGAGCATCCCGCCGATACCGCCTCCGCCCCCACCGGCAACCACGCCGCCACCGACCCCACCGCCCAGGCCCCCGTCACCTCCAGGGGAACGGGCCATGGTGCTCAATCCGCCATATCCCCTCGATACCGGTGCAGGCAGGGAAGCCGGGGAAAGCGGGACAGCCTCGGGGTCCGCAGGGTCCCGAACGATCCCGGCCACGGGCCTGCCGGCGCTCCCGCCGCCTCGGTCCTTTCCGGTCCAGGCTGCGCCCGCCCAATCCGCTGGAACTCCGCAGACAGCGCTGGCACAGGTGTCCATGCGGGAGGCCGTGGCCCGACGGCCGCCGCCTGTTCTTCCCCCGGGTGAGAAGCGACCGGATGACACACGCAGCCAGGCGCCGCATCCGGCGCCAGCAGCGCCAGCAGCGCGGCTGCCTCAGGCACGGCGCCCCCATCTGCTTCCACCGGGCGAGCTTCCAGGCATCCCGGATGCATCAGGTGAGGAGGAACTCCCACGCAAAAAAACCCACGATCACACGGCCCTCGGCGCAAGCGTCGAACCGCCCGCTCTCCGGCCGCGCCAGGAAAATAATGATCAAAAAACCTCCGACCCAGGTAATGAACCACGCACAGGCAGCGCCTCCGGAAATGACACGCTGCCCCGGCCCGAGCCGCCCGCCAGCCCGCCTTCGCCCCTGCCTGACCTGCATACATCCGCCTCGGCCGCACTGGTTCTTCGACCAGAAACACCCCTGTTTGTGACGGTGGACCTCTACCGCCCGAGCGAAGCCGAGATCCGTGTTCTGGGGACCGTCACCGTCGACGCTCCCGGTCCGCTGGAGCCCGATCGCAGGGACCTGCTGACCGAACTGGTGATCTATCTCGCCCTGCATCGCGACGGCACAGCCATCCATGACCTCAGTACGACGCTCTGGCCGCACGGCGTACCTGACGACGTGGTGACGGCGGCTCTCGACCACGCCCGCGCCTGGCTTGGGCCAGACAGCGGCGGCAGCCCGCGCATCACCGCCAGCGCCGACGGATCCTGGCGGCTCGCGGACGACCTCCGGTGCGACTGGGACCTGTTCGTTGCCTACGCCCGTCGCTCCAAGCAGCCGGACACCGATGCCGAAGAGAATCTCAACAATGCATTACGGCTGGTCACCGGTCCTTTGTGGACGAATCTGCCGGATCAGCGCTACCGCTGGCTGACCTCGAGCGCCATTAGGACTGCGACCACGACCGCGGTTGTGGACGTGGCCCACCGACTTGCCATGCTCACGCTCGGCTATGGAGATACCCTAACCGCCGTCGCGGCATGCCGGACCGGCCTGCGCGCTGTGCCGACCGCCGAAGTCCTCTGGCAAGACCTGTTACGTACAGTGGCTGCCCGACGCGACCGCAAAGCGCTCGAAGCCGTGATCGGTGAAATGTACCGCGTGATCGCGCCACCGCGAAGCGGCCTGAAGATTCAGGCTGAGACAGGGGAGCTGATACGGGAGCTCCTGTCGGGCCTCCGCCACCGATAGCCGGAGCACCAGCCGATAGTCGGAGTAGCCGATAGCCGGAGTACCAGCCGCGGGTCCACCGGGCACAAGCGCCAAGGCCGCGAGAAGGGTTCGATTCACGGCCGGTCAGCCATACGGCCTGTTGGCCCGGTATGGCGGGGGCACGGAAGACGACGGCGGTTGCCACGGTCCGGGCATCGGCAGCAGCGGGCCGCCGACGCGAGCCCCGAACAGCGCAAGCACCGCGATCGTCCCGAAAGCGGCGACGTGGACATCCGGCAGGTCCAGGTTGGTGCCGCCAAGAGGGACAAAAAAGCGCGCCGGCAGAAACAGCGGCACCTTCACCCGCAGGAGCGCCACCGCGGCTGTGACCCTTGCCGCGAAGAGAAAGAAACGGTCCAACCGGCGATCGCACAGTAAACCCAGCGCTACCAGCCCAATGGCCACGGCAAAACTGTCCGCCATGTAAATCCTAAGTTCCGGCTGGAACATCTCGAGCGCACAGACGCCGGCAGCTGTCGCCGTGATGAGAAATGCCGGGCCTCCGGACGGCGCCAGCAGACTGGCAAGAAGCAGCAGCCCCCCGACAACAGATGCCCCGATCAGGCTGCTTTGCTCGGGAAGGAGGTAGGATTTCCAAAGGGGATAGGCCCGGGTGAACATGACGACGCCCAGCCCGACTGACAACAGGACAAGGGCTGTCCAGCGCCCCGAACTCCAACCAGCGGTCCAGCCTCGCCAGGAAAAAACGGTGATCATAGCCACCGCGGCACCCAGCACAATCATCCACCAACCCACATGGGCTGGCTGATGAATGACCTCATGGGTCCAACCGAGTTCTGCCAGCGACATCACTGACAGGCCGACGACACAGCCGCCCGCGAAGTCACGCCAACTACCCCATCGGTTTCCGGCCACAAGACCGATGATTGATACCGGCAACGCCAGAAACGCGATCCCAAATTCGCCAAAAACATCCCACAAATCACCGTTCCGGTAGAGCGCCGGTACCCGCAGCGCCGCGGGAATCAGCGCAAGGAGCGCTGCCACCAGCAGGACAGCCAGAATCGGCATTGACATCGGCACGGAACGACCGAACCAGCCCTGTTGGGGCGGGCCCGGGGGGGCAAGCATGCGACGCAGGTCGATCGCGGCCGGTGGTGCCGCCCCTGCCTGCGCATCCGCATCTGCCTCCGCCGCGGCCGGTGGTGCTGGCTGCGGCGTCAGCAGTTCCTCGCGGGCTGGCCGCTGCCAGCCGTCCGGCGGGGGCGTCCCAGGCGAAGAGCCGGGGTAGCCGCCCACGCCTGGTGGCGGTGGGGTCTGCCAGCCTGGCCACGGGGCTTCCCGGCGGGTCGCTGGGGGCTGCCCGTACTGGCGTGCCGGCGGCGGGACGTCCGCACCACGGACGAGACGCGTCGCGATCTGCTCCGATTCGGTGATTCCGTGTATCTGCCGACCGGTGAGACCGGCCACCACGGCAGCGGCGGTGAGGCGCTCGGCAGGCACTTTGGCCAGCGCCCTGGCGATCACCGAGGCGAACGGATCAGGAATGCCATCAAGATCGGGGGGACCGCCGAGCACCCTGGCCATCGACGCGGTCGGCGTCTCAGCGGCAAAGGGATGCCGGCCAGTCGCGGCGAACGCGACGCAGGTGCCCCAGGCGAAGATGTCGGCAGCGGGTCCGGCGCGTTCGCCGGATAGCTGCTCAGGTGACATCCAGGCGACAGTTCCGATACTGAAACCAGTTTTCGTGTTCACGGTGGCATCGGACAACCGGGCAATACCGAAGTCGATGACCTTCGGCCCGTCCCACGCCATAATGATGTTCCCGGGTTTGAGGTCACGGTGCACCACACCGGCACCATGGATGACGACCAAAGCCTCCGCAAGGCCGACGGCGAGACTCATCAGCGCGGTGCCGTCCAGGCGACCACGCCGACGCACGGCGTCCGCCAGGCTCACACCGTCCACATAGGCGGTTGCCATCCACGGCCGGGGAGCGTCGACGTCCGCGTCAAGCACCTCAGCGACGAAGGTGCCACGCACCCGCCGGGCAGCCGTGACCTCCTGCCGAAAACGCGCGCGAAACTCGGGATCCGCGGCAACGTTGCGGTGCGGGAACTTGATTGCCACCGGCGTGTCGTCCGGGGCAAAACCCTGGTAGACGACCCCCATACCGCCTTCACCAAGCCGGCCATGCAGGCGGTACGGCCCAACCGAGCGCGGATCGTCAGCAGCCAGCGGCGCGAGCATTCGATCCCCTCTCGCCGACCCTGATCACCTACGGAGATTACCCGACTGCACAGACCCCACCCGCATCCTGGTCATGCATCCGTCACATACCCCATCAATAGTCGCGAACTCATCGCGCGATCAGATGATCGCATGATCCAGACATCCACAACCAGTCAGACAGCGTGGACGCGAAGATGCCCGGACTGTGACCGTCATGGCCAAGGCAATCACAACGAGCAACGCGGCCTGCGGGCCCGCCAACGCCGCGAGACCTCCGACGAGAGGCGGACCCAGAAGCCAGCCTACAGAGCCGAGGCCGATGCCCGCGGCGAGCGAGATTCCCGCGGCCCTTCCACGGGTAAAAGACGCTCCAGCCCGCCACATCCTCTCGGACAGAGGCTCGACAGGCAGATCAGACACAGCGGCACCAGCTGGCGGCCATGACATCAATGATCAATAATGACCGACCAGCGAGCCGCGACCAGCGAGCCGCGCCGACCAGCACCACACTGATGCCCGCTCGGAGATCATCCGCTGGTGTTGTAGTCTTGCCCAGTCGGTCCGCTATGGTGGTCCGACAGGCGCTCGTAGCTCAACGGATAGAGCACTTGACTACGGATCAAGAGGTTGGGGGTTCGAGTCCCTCCGAGCGCGCGCCGGTTGAGGCAGGTCAGGGGCACGGAGCCAGCCATGGTTCCGTGCCCCTGATGGTTCAGTGATCGCCAGTACTGCAATTCGTACTGCAATTGGAAACGATCAGCCCTCGGACACCTCGGCGCCACCCTGACCGTCGTCACATTCCGTAACAGTCGGGCGGGTGGACGACGCCAGCCGGCCAAGGATGGTGTCCATACTCGCCGCGGTGCCGCGCCGGACATCTTCCAACACATCGATGTAGATGTCCGCCGTGGTGGCAATGCGGGTGTGCCGGAGCAACGCCCGGATCTCGTTGAGGTCCACCCCGGCACGGAACAACAGCGTGGCCGACGTGTGCCTCAGGTCGTGAACACGTGTTCGATGGACATCCGCGTCCGCACAAACCCTGTCCCACCAGCGGTTAACGTTCCGCGGCTGGATCCCCCGACCCGTAGACGTAGTGAACACCAGCCCGTCGTCATGCCAGACCGGCGCCGCCGCTCTCGCCGCATCCTGCCGTGCCTTGTGCTCACGCAGCACGACCACGACCATCTCCGGCAGCGCGAGAGTCGCCTTCGACCCCCTGGTCTTCAACTGCTCATCTTCCACCAGCTCCCAGCGCCTGCGGCCCGTGTCCGGATCCACCCCGACCAGCCGCCGCCGCTGCTTACGCCGGATTTCGACCGTGCCCGCGTCCAGATCAATCACATCCCAGCGCAGCCCGAGCGCCTCCCCTTCCGTAGACCCAACGCCAACATGACCATCCACAGCGCGGCCAGCCGATCAACCAACGCCACCGCCAGGACCCTGTGGGGTGCGAAAAGTCGGCCTGGGCCTGTGAGCTGGGACGATGCGACAGCCCGGCCGTCGGCATGAGAGCCTGTCAGATTTTTGGCTCTGCCAAGATTCTGACGCCCTCGCACGATCGGCACCGCCCCGCGCAGCCCGGCCCAGCAGATGAAGGCCAGTTCCTGCCAGCGGTAGCCCAGCCACACCAGCGAGACCAGCACGGCGATCGGGCGGGCCAGCAGGACCAGCACGGCGGCGACGACGAGACCGGGCAGCACCAACACCAGGCAGGTCGGAGGGGAACACCAGCACGCCCAGCATGAGGAACAGCCCCACCTCAGCGGTGCTGGCCAGCCCTTCGTGGAAGGTGCGGATGCCCCGGCGGTGCAGCGGCACCCGGGCGCCGACGAACAGCCCGGTGACGTAGACGGCGAGGAACCCCGACGCGCCGATCGCCGCCGCCAGCCCGTAGGACACCCCGGCGACGCCGAGCGCGACCACCGGGTAGGCGCCCGGACGGGCCGAGGTTGACCCGCATCAGCAGCCGGCTGCCCGCCAGACCGGCCAGAACGCCGACCGCCAGCCCGCCGGCCATCTGGCGGACCGCGAAGACCACCCAGTCGGCGAGGCCGGGGTCGGCACGCCAGGTCTCCACCAGCCCGATGGTCAGCATGATCGCGATCGGGTCGTTCGCGCCGGACTCGACCTCCAGCACGGCGGCCAGCCGGCGGGGCAGCGGGGCACGGCGAAGCACGGCGAAGCACGGCGAAGCACGGCGAAGCACGGCGAAGCACGGCGAAGCACGGCGAACACCGCCGCCGCGTCGGTCGAGGCCACCACCGCCCCGACCAGGAACGCCGTCATCGGTTCGACGTCGAGCAGCAGGTACACCCCCGCGCCGGTCACCGCGGCGGTGACGACGACGGCGACGGTGGCCAGCAGCAGACCGGGCAGCGCCGCCTGCCGAAGGTCGCGGGGCTTGGTCGTCAGCCCACCCTCGTAGAGAATCAGCAGCAGGGCGGCCGTGCCCCCGATCTGAGCGGCCCGGGGATCGGCAAGGCTGACGAGGCGCAGCCCGTCGTCGCTGATCATCATGCCGAGGGTGAGGAACAACAGCAGGCCGGGCAACCGCAGCCGGGTGGCGAAGGCGGCCATGACCACCCCGGCGACCAGCAGGATCCACCAGTCGGCGGGCAGTCGAATGCTCATGACATCATCCACGCCAGCGGGGACGGCGAAGGCAGGGACGGCGGCGGTGGGGACCGGCCATGGGCGTGCTCCGGGGGCGTGGCATGGCTGGCTCCTTCCCCTTTCCGACACGCGTGCTGGTGCCGCTGGATGGCTCCCCCGCGGCCGCTCGGGCGCTGGATCCCGCCGTCCTGATCGCCCGCCAGCTGGACTGCCCGTTGGAGCTGGTCACCGTCTACGACCCGGTCCGCGGCGAATGGGCCCGAGACCTCGACGCCGTCGCCGAGACCGTGGATTATGACCGCGTCGAGGTCGCGCTCGTCGGTTCGGGCTGGCCCGGTGACGTCATCGTCGAGATGGCCGCCGACCAGCCCGGCACGCTAGTGTGCATGGCCGCCCAGCACCAGGACCACGTCGACCGGCTCATCCTGGGCAGCGTCTCCACCCACGTCATCCGCCGCGGGAACCATCCGCTGCTGCTCGTCGGACCCGGCTACCAGCCCGCGCTGGCCCCGCCACGCTACCGCCGGCTGCTGGTCTGTCTCGACGGATCGCCCCACGCGGCCGGGGCGCTGACGGCGGTCGAGACGTGGGCCCGGCACACCGGGATGGAGATCGAACTCGTGCATGTCGCCGCGCCAACAGACGATCCCTCCGCAGTGGACACGACGGAACAACAGCTGGCACGTACGGTAGAAGCGCTGGCGGCCGGCAATCTCGCCGCCACCCACACGCTTCTCACCGGCACCGACCCCGCCGAACGCATCGCCCACCTGCTTACCTCCCGCCCCGGCGCGATCGCGGTCACCACCTCGCATGGACGCACCGGACTGGCCCATCTCCTGCTGGGCGGTGTCACCGTCGACCTGCTGACCCGAAGCCCCGCCCCGCTACTGCTCACCCGGACGACGTGACAGGTCCAGGCAGGCCCCGTCCCCGGACGACCAGCACGTCACACGGCGCGCGCCGCAAGACCTGCTGGGCGACGCTACCGAGGACAGCCTGCCGGACACCGGACATCCCGTGAGTCCCGACCACCACCAGGTCGGCGCGGCGGCGGGCGAGCTCGGTGTACACGCACCTCCGGCCGACCCGATTCGACGACAACCTCATGCGGTGCCGGATCGAGCGCGTCGGCGATGCCCTCGATTCGCGCCCGCGCCTGCTCCAGCTGGACCGACCGCAGCAGCGCGATGGCATCCTCCTCCACACCGCTCATCCGCATCAGGTTCTCACCGATGACCACCGTCGAGTGAACAAGGATCCGTCGCGCGTCCCGGGGAGCGAGCGCGACGCCGACCTGCGCCGCGCCGCCCGAGAAGTCCGTGGCCACGAGAAGGTGCCGGGGCCAACCGCCACGCGAGTCCGGGGGCACGGCCGACGCACCCGTCATCGACATCGGCGCGCCTCTCCCGACCAGCCCCTGGCCGTCGCCCCCGCTCCGCCCGCGGCTGCCGCCCAGCCCGTCGAGTGGCAGGACAGCCAGCCGGCCTGGCGTGACCCGCCGCAACGACCTGCGATCGGCGATGACCTGCGAGACAGCAAGTATCCACCCTTCCCGCCAGCGTCAGAAACTCGCACCGTCCGGCGGCACACTCTTCGTGGCCGGGTCGTCGTCGGCAACCTCGACCCGCGCCCGGCCGCGCCGCACCCCCGCCGCCGGCACAAACGGGCCGGACCCGGAACCAGCCGGCCCCCCGCGGATCACCCCCCGCCGTGGCGGCGTCGACCCGCCCCGTCCGGTCCCGGACGCCGCCGGTCGACGCCGTGCGAGCACCGCCTTCGTCACCGGTTCGACCACCCGCGCGGCGACCGGCCCGATCACCGCCATCAGCAGGACGTAGCTCGCCGCGAGCGGACCCAACCGGGGTTGGACACCGGCAGCCACCGCCAGCCCCGCGATGACGATGGAGAACTCACCGCGGGCGATCAGCGCGCTGCCCGCGCGGAACCGGCCCAGCGTGCCGATCCCCGCCCGCCGCGCCGCCCACCAGCCGGTCGTGACCTTCGTGACCACCCCAGCCAGCGCCAGCAGCGACGCCACACCCAGCACCGGCGGGATCTGAGCCGGATCGGTCTGCAAGCCGAAGAACACGAAGAACACCGCCGCGAACAGGTCCCGCAGCGGGGCGAGCACCTCCCGGGCGCCCTCGGCGACCGGGCCGGACAGCGCGATCCCGACCAGGAACGCCCCGACCGCCGCCGACACCTGCATCCGCTGCGCGACCCCGGCGACCAGCAACGCCAGCCCCAACGCCCGCAACAAGATGATCTCGTCGTTGCGGTCGGACGCCGGATTGAAAACCAACAACGTCACCTTCGCGCTGTGCCGCAACGCCAGGAACAGCACGGCGACCAACGCACCGAGCGCGACCGCCAGGCTCACCGACCCGCGCGCCACCGTCTGGCCCGCCAGCAACGCCGTCAGCACCGGCAGGTACACCGCCATCGCCAGGTCCTCCAGGACCAGAATCGACAGCACCACCGGAGTCTCCCGGTTACCCAACCGGCCTAGGTCCCCGAGCACCTTCGCGATGATCCCCGACGAGGAGATCGCGGTGACCCCACCCAGCACCACCGCCGCGACCGGCCCCCAACCCAGCAAGAACGCCGCAGCCACACCAGGAGCCGCATTCAAAGCCAGGTCGAGGCCGCCGGCCGGCGCATTGCGTCGCAGACCGACCAGCAACTCGTCAGCCGTGTACTCCAACCCCAACGTGAGCAACAGCAGAACGACGCCGATCTCGGCGCCAACCTCGATGAACTCCTCGCTCGCCCCCAGCGGCAGCAGCCCGCCGTGCCCGAACGCCAACCCACCCACCAGGTAGAACGGGATCGGCGAGACACCGAACCGGGTCGCGGCATGCCCGACGACCCCAAGCGTGAAAAGGACCGCTCCCAGCTCCAGCAGGATCGACGTCGTGTTGTGCACAGGCTTCGCGGTGACCCGTCAACCGGTCCGCAGCAGCTCGCCGACCGCCGCCGTGTTCTCCGGCGTGCCGACCACCACCACCACGTCCCCAGCCTCGAAACGAAAGTCCGGCCGCGGAGACGCCAACACCTCATCGTCCCGGACCACCGCCACGATCGACGCCCCGGTACGGGTCCGCGCCTGCGTGTCACCCAGCTGCCTGCCGGCATACGGCGAACCCGGCAGAATCCTGAACTGCTCGCCGACCAGCCCCGCGAACGCCCGGCTCAGATCCTCCAGTTTCTCCACAATGTGCGGAGCGCCGAGCAACTCCGACAGCACGTCACTCTCCTCCGGAGTGAGGGCCACCGACTCCGCGCAGGCGTCCGGGTCCTGAGCATCATAAATGACCAGCTCACGACGGCCACCATGATGCGAGACGACCCCCACCCGCCGGCCCGCCCGGGTAGAGAAGTCATGCCGCAACCCGACACCGGGAAGCGCAGTCTCCTCAACATCCACAGCCAGCCCTCCGTCAAGCCTCGACCCGACAGCCCCAACCCCACGGGCAGGAACAGCTCCCCCCACCCTAGCCCGAGCTTCCTAACTCGTCGGTAACTTGTCGACTTTTGACCATGGTTCAAGTGTGGGTACACCCCTGCTGTGCTGCGGTTTCATACGACCGAAGATTTTCGATCTAGCCCTGGGGTGCGTATTACCTAAAAATGACTTCGATTATCAAGAAGCGCTTCGGCGACCACACCTACCTCTACGCGGCGACCTCGGCCCGGGTGGACGGGCGGCCCCGGATCGTCGAGCAGGTCTACCTGGGCACCCAGGACGAGGTGATCGCCAGGCTCACCGCGGTGGGCGGCGACCCGACGCTGCCCGACGACACCCTGCACCGCCGGTTCGGCGACGTGGCCGCAGCGTGGGGGGTCCTCACGCGGCTCGACGCCGCCGCCATGATCGCCGGCGTGCTGGGCAATCCACGCGTCAGCGGCGGGGTCTCCGCCGGCACCTACCTGATCCTAGCGGCGCTGAACCGGGTCTGCGACCCGCGCTCCAAGGCCGGCTTCGCCGCCTGGTGGGCGACCACCGCCCTCGGCCGCATCACGAAGATCCCGGCGGTGGCGCTCAACCACCGCCGGTTCTGGGACGTGATGGACCGTGTGGACGCCGGGCAACTCGACCGGATCGAGGCCGCGCTGACCAGGCGGATGATCGAGGTATTCGGCCTGGACACCCACACGCTGATTCTCGACATGACCAATTTCGCCACTTTCATCGACTCGACCAACCCCCACGCCCCGCTGGCCCAGCGAGGGAAGGCGAAGCCCTACTAGTACTCCAACCCGACTTTTGTGATCACAAAAGTCGGGTTGGAGTACTAGGACCATTGTCGCGGACCCATGCGTACAGGGTGGGGCCATCGATGTATTCCGTGACCAGATAGGGCAGCGGGCAGTGGGCCGCGGTCGTCGAAATCGAGGACCTCGGCGGTCGAGCGGCGGCGACGCGTTTGGCGCTCTCCGCCTCTCGGCGAAATCGTTCGCGAAACTCGGCGTCGGTGACGAGTTCAGGTCTCATCATCTTGACTGCGACTCTTCGGCCGGTGCTGTCGACACCGAAGTAGACGTTGCCGAAACCACCGTGGCCCAGACGTGACAGCAGGCGGTAGCCTCCGAGTTGCCGGGGTTCGTAAGGTTCGAGCGGGCTGCCGATCATGCCCTGCTTCGGTCGCTTCGTCGTCTCGACCGGCTGCCGGTGCGGAAGCGCTATCTGGCGCTGCCACGGATCGACGACGTGTGTCGGAGGCCGATTGTGCGGGGGCGGCGCGCCAGGAAAGGGCGCCCTACCGGCCGGAGAGTGCTGGGGAAGGCCTCGAGCGTGCGGGTCGTCCGCAGTACTTTCTACAGCGTACGAAGCGCCGCCTTCCTGCCTGCCCACCGTAGTACCCCGGATACCAGGACAACGAGGAGCGCGATCCCGAGGAGCAGGATGAGTGATCTTGTGGACATGCGGTCTGCTGCTCCCGATTGTTACCTGTTACGGAAGTATCCACACGATAGCTGGTAGGTTGCGGCACAGAGTTGCCGGGTGGCTGGTCGCGTTCACCGGCCGGGGTAATGCGCAGGACGGCGCCCCCACGGGCGACCCAGATAACGGATAGCCGGCACGGCGTTGTTTTTTCGGTGGGAATTCACCGAAAATCAGCAATGCGGGTCGCGGTCGGCGCCGAGCTGCCCGCGGATCTTTCCGCGGCGCTTTCCCCGGCACGGAGCAGGGGGATGGCTCGGGCACGAGGTCACGCTAGACGGGATCGACGTCCATCCGCTCACATGACGATCAGGAGCCGAGCGTGGTGGATCCCGTCCCAACCCGGGCCGTCGCCCCGAACGTGTGCAGCCGGAGGTCGACCGGCCAGCCTGGTACCTCCGTGAGCCGTACACAGGCGACGATCTCGCCCTTGTGCACATACAGGCCCGCGCAGCGCGCGACCTGTGCTTCCACCCGCGACCTCCTCCCGGCCATCCCGACAGACAGGGCGACCACCCGGAGAGGATCCAGCGATCAAAGGCTCTAGCGGTGATGTCACGCCGATCCGGGAGTGGCACGACGATCGGCATGAGCCAGATCAAACAGAGCCGGCTGGTCGTGCCAGTAAGAGCGACTGTGTCGGCGATTATGTTCTCTTCTGCTTCTGCGGCTGAACTCCGTGAGGTCGGCCCGGTCGCGCTTGACCTGCAGTTCGCTTGAACCTCTAACCTTCCCTCGACGGCCGGCGCCGCATGCCGGTAGCAACCCTGCGCCACCGAGAGGTAACCCATGAGCGGAGGTACTCCATGAGCATGGAAGTCACCGCGTGGATGTCGATGCACAAGGCGATGACCGCGCAGGACGAACGGCGCCCCTTCTCCAAGGCGACCCTGCGGCGGATCGGCGGTTTCGCCCGGCCGCGCCGCCGGCAGCTGACCTGGTTTCTGCTGCTCGGCGTCGTGACGGCGGTCCTGGCGGTCGCGACACCGGTACTCGCCGGCCGGGTCGTCGACGCGATCGTGCGCGGCGCGGCCGTCCACGTCGTGGTCGGGCTCGCGGTGCTCATCGCCGTCATCGCGGTGGCCGAGGCCGGCCTCGGGCTGGTGTCCAGGTGGCTGTCGGCAACTATCGGCGAGGGCCTGATCCTTGACCTGCGCACCGCCGTGTTCGACCACGTGCAGCGGATGCCCATCGCATTCTTCACCCGCACCCGTACCGGCGCGCTGGTCAGCCGGTTGAACAACGACGTCATCGGCGCGCAACGGGCCTTCAGTAACACGCTCTCCGGCGTGGTCAGCAACATCGTCGCACTCCTGCTCACCCTCGCCGTGATGATCAGAATTTCCTGGCAGATCACCGTGCTCGCGCTGCTGTTGCTGCCGCTGTTCGTCGTGCCCGCACGGCGGATGGGCAGCCGGCTGGCCCGGCTCGAACGCGAGGCGGCCAACCACAACGCGGTGATGAGCACGCAGATGACCGAGCGTTTCTCCGCGCCCGGCGCGACGCTGGTGAAACTGTTCGGCCGGCCCGCCCACGAGTCCGCCGCGTTCGCCGTACGGGCGCGGCGCGTCCGCGACATCGGGGTCCGCTCGGCGATGGTGCAGTGGGTGTTCATCACCGCGCTGACCCTGGTCTCGGCGCTGGCGCTTGCCCTCGTCTACGGGCTCGGCGGTTTCTACGCGCTGCGTGGGCAGCTGGAACCCGGCGCGGTCGTCGCGCTCGCGCTGTTGCTCACCCGTCTCTACGCCCCGCTGACCTCGCTGGCCAGCGCCCGGGTGGAAGTCATGAGCGCTCTGGTAAGCTTCGAACGGGTGTTCGAGGTTCTGGACCTCGAACCACTGATCGCCGACCGCGCGGACGCGCGGCACGTGCCAGCGGGAGGGGTGTCAGTGGAATTCGACGACGTCAGTTTCAGCTACCCGCCCGCGGACAAGGTCTCGCTCGCATCGCTGGAGGAGGTCGCTGTCCTCGACACCCGTGGCGGCGTCGAGATTCTGCACGGCGTCTCGTTCCGGGTCGAACCCGGGCAGCTGGTAGCGCTGGTGGGCTCGTCAGGCGCCGGAAAGTCCACGATCGCACAGCTGACGGCCCGGCTCTACGACGTCGACACCGGCGCAGTGCGCCTGGCCGGGATCGACGTCCGCGACCTGACCGCCGGATCCATCCGCGCGACACTCGGGATGGTCACACAGGACGGGCACCTGTTCCACGAGTCGATCCGTGCGAACCTGCTGCTTGCACTGCCCGAGGCGACCGAGGACGAGCTGTGGGACGCGCTGCGCCGAGCCAGGCTTGCCGACCTCGTCGAGAGCCTGCCCGACGGGTTGGACACCGTCGTCGGCGAACGCGGGTATCGCCTCTCCGGCGGTGAACGCCAACGCCTGACCATCGCCCGGCTCCTGCTGGCACGGCCGCGAGTAGTGATCCTCGACGAGGCCACCGCGCACCTGGACTCCACCTCGGAGGCCGTGGTACAGGCGGCCCTGGCCGAGGCACTCACCGGACGGACCGCGATAGTGATCGCGCACCGGCTGTCCACCATCCGCTCCGCCGACCTCATCCTTGTCATCGAGGACGGACGGGTCGTAGAGCGTGGCACCCATACCGACCTGCTCAGCGCCGGCGGACGTTACGGGGAGCTGTACCGGACGCAGTTCGACCAGCCGACCGTGGCCGCCACCACCATGGCCACAATGGCCGCGGCTGGATGAGGGCAACGACCGATCGAGGACCACGGCCGATCGAGGACCACGGCCGGTTCAGGAAAAGCGACGACGAGGTGGCCACCGCCGCGGTCGACGCCGGCCTGCGCCCGCGGCTGGACAAACTCCCGCGGGGCATCGAGACGATGGTCGGGGCCCGCGGCTATCAGCTCTCCGGCGGGGAACGCCAACGGCTCGCCCTTGCCCGGGTTCTGCTCGCCGACCCGCCCGTGCCCGTCCTGGACAAGGCCACGTCACGGCTGGACTCGCTGACCGAGAACGTGTGGTGCAGGAGGCACTGTCCCGGCTGGGCACCGGACGCACCCGGGTGGTGATCGCGCACCGGTTGTCGACGATCGTAGACGCCGACGCCATCCACGTCCTGGACGCGGGCACGGTTGTCGAACGGGGCACGCACGGCGAGCTGCTGGCGGCAGGGGGCGCCTACGCCCGCCTCCCCCATGTCCCGCCAGGAACCGTGTCCACATAGGGACAGCCGGGACGGGGGGTACGCCGGCCCTGACGGGGCTTGCAACCCGGACGCGACCCCGCAGCTCGCGGGGCCGTGCGACCGCCGGCCGGCAGCTCGTAACGACGGAGTGTCAGCTACCGGCTGTCCCGCCGGCCGACGTCGCTGATGGTCAGCTCCGCCAGGGCGCTCCCGTCTGCTGGGCGTGGCAGAACAGCTCGCGGAGGAGAGGCTGCGGCTGGAATCCGCCGTGACCTTTCAGCCGACGGTCACGGACCGAACAGCGCCAGCGGGACTACGACGACATCATCCCGTCGACGGTAGGCATGCTCCCCCGCGTAGATGACGAGGGCGCCGATCAGATCTTCGCCGATGCGGTCCCGTAGCCAGTTCAGATGCCTGACGTCGGAATCCTCGACCCGGTCCGCCAGCTTGACCTCGACCGCCAGCACACGGCCGTCCGAGCGCTCGACTATCAGATCGACCTCATGGTCGTTGTTCTGGGTACGCAGGTGACCTACCCGGGCCTCGGCGGCCTCGGCGTAGGTATGGAGGCTGAGCGCGGCGAGATGCTCGAACAGTGCCCCGAGGATCGTCCCCGCCGACAGGACGGTGCTGCCCTGCTCGGCCCGTAGCAGCGCGGAGTCGTCGAGTCCGAGCAGCCGCGCGGCCAGTGCGGGGTCCGCCAGGTGGTGCTTGGCGGACCGGCTGAGCCGGTCGAGATGGTTCCGGCTGGGAATCCACGGCGGGACCGCGTCGAGCAACCACAGTGACGACAGGGCGTCACGATAGGCAAGAGTGGTCTCCTTGGCTGGCTTGTTACCCAGGCCGGGAGTCGCCGCATCCAGAATTTTCGAGTAGGCCGTCGTCGTCGACGTGGCGGCGGCATAGGCCGCGAGCCAGGCGCGCAGCACCGTCGGGCGCCGGATCGGGTAACCCTGCTCGGGGAACTCACGTTGAACGACATTGTCCAGGTACGCATCGAGTTCGGCTCGACGCACCCGCGGCGGCAGGTCGCGGATAGCGGGAAAGCCCGATGCCGTGATTTCCTCGACGTAATCCGTCAACCGCACGGCGGTCGCACCCCCGACGTCGCCGTTTCCGTCGAGGAGCGCGGCGAGGCTCACAGTCGGCTCGTCGACGTCCCGCTCGGCCATGCTCAGCGGGCGCATCCGCAACGGCACGATCCGCCCGGCGCCCGAGTGGACCACCGCCCCTCGCGGCGCGGAGCTGCCCGCGATGATGAAGTGACCGGCCGGCGAGCCGGCGTCGACCGCGCGCCGCACGTGGTCCCACACCTCGGGAAGGCGCTGCCACTCATCGACCAGGACCGGCCCTGGCAGCCGGGTCAGGATGGTCGGATCGGCGGCCACGATCTCACGCTGGCCAGGAAGGCTGAGATCGATGATCGACCCGGCGCGCCGCATCGCGGTCGCGGTCTTGCCCACCGCCTTCGGCCCGTGGATCGACAGAGCGCGAAGATGCGGCTGAAGTGCGTCCAGCATGCCGTCAAGGACACGACGCCGGTAGTCGACCACATCTCTACTCTACCAATGGCAGATATTCTAGTCTTCCGATAGCATGATCGCAGGTCTGCCGATCCGACCTCGCGGACAGCCCCGCGGCGGAGGGTGGCGGGGGGTACAACGCGGCGCCGCGGACCACAACCGGCGCTACGTGTCAGATGGGTGCGGACCGTGGGCGCGCAGTTCTTTGAGCTGCGTGGTCGCTGGTCGACTGTCCGCGACGCCGGTCGCGCCCCGGTAGCTGACGTTGGTCAGGGTCTCCCCGCGGCGAGTGAGTGCCAGCGCGGTGAGCTGCGCACCCGTGAGCCCGGCGATGTTCAGCGTGGACAACCAGTCCCTGGTCTCCTCATCAAGGAGCGCGGGGTTGGGAATCGTCACGGTGAACGCCGCGATGTCGTCCTCGAAGACCGGTGACTCCATGCCCGCCTCGGCGAGCGCTGCACGGATGCGCGCGATGCCGGTGCCTCGGTTCTCGCACACTGTCCGGTCTGGATCGAGCGGGGTGTCCTCCAGGATCTTGAGCAGGACAGAATGGCGCGATGAGGGTGGCACTGTGCCGAGTCCGAGTTCTCGTAGGCTCACCGGCCCGAAGAGCCCGCCCGGGTTCCGGATCCGCAACCGGTCAGGGTAGAGTTCGACCTGAATCTGGACACCCTGAGCTGACGGCGAGTAGTCGCGATGCACCAGACTGTTCACCAATGTCTCTCGAAGCACCTCCTCGGGATACTCCCAATCATCGGCACGAAACATTCCGGTGATAATTCCGCGCTGTTTCATGTGCCGTTTCAGGATTCCGATGACATCGCACACGATCACAGGTACCGGACCGTCTACAGAACGGTTGTCCAGGAACCGCTCCCCACGCGGCCCCGACCGGGCCGGATCGAGCCGGATCGGGCGTCGGGAAGACCACCACCGTGGCGTTCAGTTGCGGGAAGTACTACTGCGGATAAACCCCGAATGCAGTATGCCGGCGAGCGTGGGCCGCGGACCGTCGGCGGTCTCTCGGAGCACGTTCAGAAGGCGCAGGACCTCCGCTAATATCCGATTCATGCTAAGCCCGCGGGTTCGTCAGCGATCGCGGGCATGTATTGTTTCGCCGTCGTTGCCAATCCATAAAAAGCGGGGGAGACATGTTCCGACGATTATTGCCGCTACGCCACCCCGGGGTCTCGGCGGAACGTCGATCGGTAGAATGCCCACCGGGCGGGCGTTCGAAAGAGCGCCGACCGCTCGCGTTGCGGCGCTTGCCCGTCGTCGTTATCGCGGCGTTGGCCGTCGCGGTGGGAGTGGGCGCGCGCGGTCCGAGCGCGTACGCCTCGGACAACTCGACCAGCCTCGTCAACGGACGGTTCGAGCTACCGCGGGACGCATCCGCCGCCGCGCCGCAGGCATGGACATCCGGCGCCTTCCAACCTACGACCACATTTTCCTGGTCCAGCTCGGTGGCCCGCAGTGGACACCGGAGTGTCAGCATTTCCTCGCCGCAGCCCAACGACGCGTGGTGGTCGCAGACCGTTGCCGTGCAGCCGCACACGCTGTACCGGATAACGGGATGGATCAAGACAGTAGGCGTCGCGCACTCGACCAACCCGGTCGACGCGGGAGCCAGCCTCGGCTTCCTGGGCACCTGGGACCGCTCACCCGGCGTATTCGGCACGTCCGACTGGACGAAGGTCTGGGTGAGCGTCAACTCCGCAGACAGCCACGAGCTGACCGTTGCGGCCCGGCTCGGCTACTGGTCCGGCACGACCACGGGCACGGCCTGGTACGACGACATCAAACTGGAGCGGCTTGAGCCGGGCTCCTCGGCGCCCCGATGGAAGATCCTGGCCCTCATCTATCCGAACCTGGACTTCTCCTTCCCCGCGTCCGACGGCACCACGCACCACGTGGTCGCGCAGCTGACCCAGGACCAGCGAGACCGAGCGGCGCGCGCGACCCACGATTTTATCAAGACCGACCTTCCCGCCCTCGCCAGCGGCACCATGACGCCGAGCCTGACGGTTCGCTTCCCGACACGGCCCCTCAGCGCACTCGACCGCAGCGGCGACGGATGGTGGCCGTCGCCGGGCAACACCGCTGCCGATCAGGACCCGTCGTTCGACTCGGTCATCGTGATCTGGCCTGCCACCGGGACGAATACCGCCACCGGCCAGCCGGAATGGATCGGCAGCGCGGCCGGGCTCACGCCCCCCATGGGAACCGGGCAGACCTACAGCACGTTGATTCTCGACGCCGCCATCAACTATGGTCACCGCAACGTGTTCAAGCACGAGTTCGGCCACTCAATCCTGGACTACTTTGAGGCACTCGGGGTGGCGCCGACACCGACCGTCAACAACCACGCCACTGCCGGGCAGTACGTACACTGCGGGACGGCAACCCCGTACGTGTGGGCCGACGAGACGCTAGCTAACCCGATACCCAACTCGATTTTCAACAACACGTCCGGGTTCACCCACGACTACTACTCCGGCACCACCGCGGAGGCGGCTGATCCCAACCATTGCCTGGGTATCACCCGGACGGCCTGGCGCTACGGCGGTCCTCACGAGCTCAGGGGCATCCAGCCGTAGCTCTGGTCCGTCGTAGCGGGCGCCGTGGTCGCGCCGATGCTCCGGCGCCAACGACAAGCTGACCAGTGCCCGGACCGGGGCCTCGGCGCGAGGGCTGCTCTTCTTGCAAACTCTCCATCACGGCCTTCTGATGGTCACGGTGTCTTTGGCGAGAAACCACGATCAGCAGGAGGCCGTTCCTCGTCGGGTTGGGTCGCCCGGGGGGAATCTCACCCCCAGGCTCCCGCAGAACGGAAGGGAACGTGACGTAGGGTAGACGGCGTCAGCGTCGATCCCGTGCTTCGCTAGGGCGCTCGGCGAGCGAGACTGGGAGGCCCTCGTCGAGCTTGACCTTCACGGCGCGGTGCGCAGCGGCACGAGGTCCTCCCGCGCCAGACGCGCGCCGTAGGCCGCTGCCACGCGGATTCCCGGCACGCTCAACGCCGGGTACTCCGCGAGGATCTCCCCGTCGGACATACCGTCAGCAAGGCAGTCGAGGACGACGCTCACCGGCACCCGTGTCCCCCGGATACACGCCTGCCCGTGGCCGATCATCGGGTCAGCCACCACCAGCGACAGAAGATCCTCCGCCATGCCTCCCAGCATGCTCGCCGACCGACGCGCCAGCCCACCATTACGTGATCGATCCGGGCCGTATGCCGGTGACAGCCACACTGACAGGCAAGCCGGCAGACGACCACGAACGTCGGCGGACGCACGCCCACTGATCCTCGGACGCGGCGAACGTCCACGAACGTCAGTAGATGATCCAGATCAAACTAAGTGGTCGCCGCCGGAAGTTGTTCGGGGGGGCCGGATGACAGACGGATGCATCGTGAGGCGGAGAAGGCCCAGGTAGCGGTGTTCTACCTGGGCCGACGACAACGAGGCGAGGCGCCGTCTGACGCCGGCAGACCCTGGACGAACTTCCGGCGGCGACCACTAAGGATCAGAAGGTTGGGACATGATCGCGGTCATCCAGGTCGCTGCGAGCGCGGGGTAGACGCGGCGTCGCCCGACTACCGGGCCGCGTCTGAACTGCATTTCCCGGACATACAGCTCGCCGGTTCGGCGCGGACGACCTGGGGCAGAGCCCCGTCCAGTCCCGTGGCAGGCTGGACCTCATGCAGATCGGCGCCGTCTACCCGCAGATCGAGCTCGGAGGAGATCCGGGCGCCGTTCGGCGGATTGGGAGAGCGGTCGAGGACCTGGGCTTTGCGCACCTCCTCGCCTATGACCATGTGCTCGGTGCCGTGCACGCTGACCGAACGCCTCGGCTGCCGGGGCCATACACCGAGCAGGACCCGTTCCACGACCCGTTCGTGATGTTCGCCTACCTGGCCGGCATCACCGAGCGCGTCAGTTTCGCCACCGGGATCCTGATCCTTCCGCAGCGTCAGACAGCGCTCGTGGCACGGCAAGCAGCCGATGTTGATCTCCTTTCCGGCGGCCGGCTACGCCTCGGCGTGGGAGTCGGCTGGAACCACGTCGAGTATGAGGCCCTCGGCCAGGACTTCCGCACCCGCGGGGCCCGGCAGGAGGAGCAGATCGAGCTGCTTCGCCGGTTGTTCACCGAGCCTGTCGTCGACTTCTCCGGCCGTTTCGACCGAATTGACAGAGCCGCCCTCGTGCCGAAGCCGGTGCGGCCCATCCCGATCTGGCTTGGTGGATCTGGTGAAGTGGCCTTCGAGCGGGCTGCCCGACTCGCGGATGGCTTCATCTTCTTCGGTGGCGGTGGCGTCGACCACGCCGTCGATGCCTGGACACGGCTGCGTGATCGCGTGCGCGGCCTGGGCAGGTCGGTCGAGGACTTCGGCGCTGACTACGTGGCGGTTCCGCGGGGCGGCATCGGCGACCTCACGGCGCAGATCGATGCCTGGCGCGAGGCAGGTGGTACCCATGTCTCGGTGGCGACGATGGGCCGCAACCTGGACTCCGTCGACGGCCACATCGACTACCTCGCCTCGGTCGCAGACGCACTCGGCTTGTCGTGACCGGTGCCGCACCGGCGCCACGTGCCAGCGAGGGCATCACCGCTCCACCACCACGGTCTCAACGCGCTCGGCATCCCGTGGGGGCCGCCGAGCAAGAAGGGGTACGGCGAAGTCAAGCCGGCAACCATCTTCAACGGCGGAGACCCGACCGGACTGGTGACAGATACGGCCTGGCTGTCGTGGGGAGGCGGGACTGCGACCGGGATCAGGCGTCTCCGAATACATTGTGCTCCAGGCCAGATCACGGCCGACGGCAAGGAGGCCGGGGCCGCCGTCGTCGCCTTCGACCTGGGGATACGCGACGGGAAACGTATGCACCAGAAGATCGAGTGGTTTTTTTCCTGAATACGGCCAGCGGTTCGACCCGAACAGTTACATCAACATCCGCACCGGGGAATACCACAACAGGTGATACCGCTGACATTTCAGCGGTATCGGCCGCGCGGATCGTCGGCTCACTCAACCCCATCGTCTCCGACATGTCCCGGTTGCCTGCGGCGAACTGTTCGCTCCGCGCGGCCGCGGTGCATCCGCAGACGGGATAAATCTCGGTTACCCAAATCAGTCATTCCTCAATAAGCATACATTGTGAGCGGTCAAACCCTCGACTGAGCCGCCATGCACCCCGGCCGAGATAATCTGGGCCCCGGGCGGAGCGAGTGAGTCTCTGGATGGGGTGTTATGGAGAAGCTGCAGTCAGATTCGGCCGTTCTTCCTGTTGGTGTAGAGCGAACGCGTAGGTCTTTTGTCGCGAGCGGCATCGCGGCTGTCGCCCTGAGCGGGCCGCTAGGGTCGTGGGGGCCTCGAGGCTCCGTATTCGCGGCCAGGGAAGCGCGTAACGTCGATGGAGCCTGGAGAACGCTGGCGCGCAGTATTTCAGGGCCTGTGCTGCGTCCAGGTGATCCAGGCTTTGCCGAGCTGGCGCTGCCCTACAACCTGCGGGCGGCGTCGGTCCTGCCGGCCGGAATCGCGCGCTGCCTGAATGCCCCTGATGTGGCTGAGGCGATCAAATGGTCCCGCAGGTACGGCTTTCCGCTGGTCGCACGGTCGGGCGGTCATTCATCGGCAGAT
This sequence comes from Protofrankia sp. Cj5, assembly GCF_917627405.1. Taxonomy (NCBI): domain Bacteria; kingdom Bacillati; phylum Actinomycetota; class Actinomycetes; order Frankiales; family Frankiaceae; genus Protofrankia; species Protofrankia sp. Cj5. Next base: position 61,355 of record NZ_CAKJTO010000003.1, on the reverse strand, counting down.
TTCTCAGTGACCCGCGGCCTGATGATCGACACCAAGCTTATGAATCAGGCGCAATTTGACAGGCGTACAGGTGTTGCTAGGATCGGCGGCGGCTGCCTGAATGCTGACGTATATCGTGCTCTGCGCCAGAATGATGCCACCATCACGCACGGGCGTTGTCCGACAGTCGGCGCCGCCGGGTTTCTGCTGGGCGGAGGGATCGGATTTAACATACGGCGGCTGGGCGTTGCCGTCGACTCATTGGTCGCCAGCCAGATTGTTACTGCCGATGGTGAGATAGTGCCGGTTAGCGAGGACGAGAACGGCGATCTTTTCTGGGCGTGTCGGGGTGGGGGTGGTGGCAACTTCGGTATTAATACCTCGTTCTCCGTGCAGACCTCTCCCGCGCCCGCCTCCGTCACGGCCTCTCGCTTGATCTGGGACGCGAAGGCGGACACTGTGCTGCCGGCCCTGCTCGCCGCGTTGGAAGACTCGCCGACCAGTCTTGGCAGCTGGACCACCGTGACTGGGGTCACGCCGAAGGAACTAGCCGCGGGACAGGACGTATCGGTGGTCTTCGAGGGACAGCTCGTCGGCCCGCCCACAGAGTTGGCCAAGATCCTCGCCCCGGTTTACACCGTGGCGCAACCGGCACAGTCGACGATCGAGGAGCTGGGCTACTGGGACGCGCAAGAGAACTTCTTCTCTGACACCCCGAAACCAACCGAGTTCCAGAACCGCTCCCTCTACTTCTTCGGACCTGTCCGTCCCGAAGCGATCGAAACGGCCCTTTACTGGCTGCGGCGATGGCCGGGGACATCAATCTACGCGAACCTGTCATTTTTGCAGACCGGCGGCCGGGCCAGCACGGTTCCCGCCGACGCCACCGCATTCGTCCATCGCGACAACAACTGGTTCATGTTGTGGTACCTGAAGTGGAGCGGCAGCGATTCTGTCGACAGCGTCGAGGCCAACCTCGCATGGCTCGGCGACTTCTACGACGCGATATCACCCTACGCCATCCCGCAGGCATATCAGAACTTTCTCGACCCCTCATTGACGGACTTTCTTCAGCAGTACTACGCGACCAACCTTCGACGACTCGAGAAGATAAAGGCGGCGGTCGATCCACATCGCGTCTTCAATTTTCCGCAAGCGATCCCACCAGCCAGCGGGAGGGACATCGGAAGGATGCGCCCGGCCGGGCCCGACTGGCGAGACGGCCCGGAAGACATCCCCCGCGAGGACATCGTGACGACCGCGGACGAGCCGGCCGCGTCCTGATCGCGGGAGGGGCTCCGGCGCCGGCTCGGGTGGGATAGGGGCGTCGGCGGGTCGGTCGCCTTGCCGGCTGGCCAAGGGGAGTTCGGTGAACGTTTCCGCGAGTCAACGACCCTGACCGCTCCGGCCACCCGGGCCATTCGGCCGCTCCGGCCGCCGCGCCCGACCAACGCCGTCGCCGAGGATCCGACCGACGAGTACCGCCCGTTCGTCTACCCGGTCATCCTCGGCAGCGGCACCCCATATCCTCCCGCCGCTCGCCGAACCCCTCGACCTGCGGCTGACCGAGTCCCGGACCCTGAGCTCCCGGGTCGTCTACCTTCGCTACCAGCGCATACGCTGAGTTCGGCGCCACCACCCGAGGTAGGAACGGACATAACATGTGGCGGTAGACGCCATGCTCTATGCCGTGGACTTCGACACCGTGTCGACCGTCGGCCTGGAGTCGTCACCGGCCGCGACCGTACTCGCTGGTCTGCGGGCGAACGAGGCCCGCTACTTCAAGAACAAGTATGGCCACCTCTTCACGGTCGAGCCCGTGAGCAGCGCCGGGCCGACCATCGACTGGGTGAGCCGGATCATCACAGAAGAACGCGGCATCGTCATCTCCGCTCGCCCGCTCGAGGCGACCGCATTCCAGGTCGAGAACATTCGGATGGCATATGTCTTCTACGAGAACGGCCTGTCGATCAATGTGATGTACACCGTCGACAACCTCGGGAAACGAGCGGTCGGGTTCAAGCTCTCCGACGGAGATGGAAATCCCGCAGAACTCGCCTCGTTCAAGTTCGCCCGGCAGAAGTCGAAGCTGGCCGGAACCATACGCGGCTCCTACTTCGTCATCACAAACGAGTGCTGACCCCCGCCAGTGCTTCTGCCGGTCAGCCATCTCCCGCCGGTCGGGTCCACAGACCACGAGACACCCCGAATCCGGTACGCGACGGCTCGCCGTGCGCCGCCGGCCGCACATAGCCGTCGCCCCTGGTGACCGCCGTAGTGGTCTCCAAGTAGCACCAACATCAGCCGTTGCACCGAAAAGTTGGCACTCCCACCGTAGGGGTCACGCTCAGGTGACTGTGCCGAGACAACGGCTCGGCGATCGTCAGCTGGCGGCGGCAATGATCAGGTCGGCCGTCTCCACCGGATGGCTGATCATGGCTACGTGGGAGCTGGCCACCTCGATCGTGTGTGCACCGGCGCGCGTCGCCATCACTCGCTCGGCCTCCGGTGGGATCGTTGCGTCGTTCGCCGCCACGAGATACCAGCTCGGAATCGTGCGCCACCCCGGCGTCCCCGACGGCGTCGACAGGCACGACGCGGCGAAGCCGCGCTGGCTCGACGCCATGACCACCGCCCGCCCCGCGTCAACATCGGCGCAGAACAGCTCGTGGAAGTACGCCGGATCGATATACACGTCGGCGTCGCCCTCGGGAGCGCCCGGGTAGGGCCGGAGCACCAGATGCTTGGCCAGATCGCTGCTCCCGTCACCCAGCGCGAGCGCGGCAGCCAGCGCCTCGCCCTCCTCCGGCGCGAAGGCGGCAACGTAGACCAAGGCCTTGACGTTGGCGTTCCCCGTACTGGCGTTGGTGATCACACTGCCACCGTAGGAATGCCCGACCAACACGACCGGGCCGTCAATAGTGGAGACGAACGCGCGGATGTACTCACCGTCGCTGATCACACCGCGCAACGGATTGGCCGGAGCGTAACAGGTGAAGCCGAGGGCCTGAAGCCTCGCGACCACATCGCCCCAACCGGACGCATCGGCGAACGCCCCGTGGATCAGAACAATGGCGGGCTTGTCGGTAGGCATCGCGTAGAACCACTCCTCCATGACGGTCTGGACGGGAGAACAGCCCGGCAGTCGGGCCGATCAGGTTTTGTGGACGGCGCGTGGACCACGGCCGGCAGCGCCGGGACGCCGTCCGAAACCGGGCGTCGGCCGCGGACACCACGGACCCATCGACCCGCCCCTTGCGAAGAGGATGCCGCGCGATCTCCGCGCCGGCTATACGAGGATGTGCGTAGCTGGGATGCGTCCAAGCCGCCGCGATACAGATCGTGCGATCACCGTCACACGCCGAACTCAACCGGCTGCCGGGCTTGACTATCTCGACATTCTCGACATTTTCGCTGCTGGACAACCCGCATGCGTTCTGGCCAACTGTCCGCGGAGAACGGGCGGCTGTGCTCCACGCTCGTCTCACCGGCCGTTTCCAGCTCCGCGGGCGTAGCGGCGGCATCTGGTCGCACGTGCTCGACGAAAGCGTCTGGACTGGGCTGATTACCTGGACACCGTCCGAGGCCGCCGCCCATTTGCTGGTGCGCAGCTTCGCTACCAGTGTCGTCGACCTCACACCGCGGATAATAGACGAGGCCGCCGACGACGGCTGGCTGACCTCGGAAGAGCACTCAGTGGCGCGGGAACACTTCGAAGGCTCGTTCGCCCAGATTCTGCTCCTGCCGCGGCGGGCCGGTTCGGAGCCGCACTATGCCGGAGCCGCACGCACCAACCGCGAGTGACGAATTATCCGCTCAATGCCTGGCCTTCCGGATCTTGTTCCCGAATGCGGACGAGAACGCCGTCGGCCGTGCGTTCGTAGGTACGGCCAACGTTCTTATCGAGCTTCTGCTCGACCTCGGTGTCGAGATCGATGCCGTTCATTTCGGCGAGTGCCATGAGGTAGATAGCGATGTCCGCGAGTTCTTCGCCGAAGTCAGGAAGTCGTTTACGCCAGGCGGTGAACGCTTCACCGACCTCGGCGGTGAGCAGTCCAAACTCCAATGCCGTGTCGGTAGTGTTGAATCCCTTGTTAATCTTGTTGACCCAGGCGCGTTTCTGGGCCTCTCGGATCTCCAAGGTCTCCTCCGCGGGTCGGTGACGGACACAGGCAGGCTATCCGTCACCGACCGGGCCTGGGCCGTCGGCCGCACCCTCCGGTAGCGGTCCGCACACAGATGTTTTTACGTTGATATTTAGGTGGATAACTGATGTGTTGTTGGCGAGCCGAGTGAAGACCTCTCGTAGGCGTCAAGGACGGCCTCGATCGTCGCGGCCGGGGGTGCTCTACGGCGTCGCGGGCGAGGAGCCGACTGTGCACGGCGTCGGACCGCTTTCGGCGTCACCTGCTCATCAGGGTGCTCTCGGCAGGGATGTCGACCCAAACGAAGTTGGGTAAGAGCGCCCGACAATAGGAGTGTGGATCAAGGAGCGAGGCTGGGGTGCGTGCCCCAGCCCCGCGACGCCGCGTCCCCTATTGCCGGTCGCTCTAAACGCTGGGTCTGAAAACTTTCCGATCGCCACCCTGCGCAGGCGATCTAGCGAATCCCTGGCAGTGGCCGCGAGATCGAGGGCTTGGTCCGCTTCGCTCTCGCGGCCGCCCGCGACTTTGATGGCTCCCGCCCGTTGGTGGCGGCGAGCGGTACCTACGAGGTGTGTGGATGTGGACCGGGTAGCCCTGACTGCCCAGCGGTAGATCGTTTCGCAACGGCCAGCCGGTCACGCACGGGCGCCCATTGCTTGCCCGACGCGGCTCGACCGTCCCGTCCGTTGCCGTTTCAGCAGGTCAGGATGGGTCAGGCGTCCCATCGTCCCAGCGTCGGGTCGATCTCTTGCCGGTGGTTCGGGCGTATACCTACAGTCTGCATGCGCCGCCGTGGAGAACAACGCAGAACGCCACGCATGATCTACACACCTCGAAACAAGGGCGCGCGACGCGTAGCCATGGCAATCCACAATCACGAGGGGATGCCCATGAAGCGTACACGGAAGTTGTTCGCCACCTTTATAACGGCATTGTTACTGGCCGGACTGGGAGTTGTGTTCACGTCGAGCCCCGCGCTGGCGAACGGGTGCACGATTCCTCCGTGCGGGGAGGTGATCAATCATTCGGGACAAACAATCCAAATCCGCTGGTACGTCGACGGGCAGGGCTGGCATCAGGAATCACTCGCGAATGGGGAAGCATGCGGAGGCTATTACCATGACGGTGCCGATGTTGACCAGTTCTATGTACCGCTGGGCTGCGTGGGCAAGGTCTCGGTAAACGACAATGGAGTGAATTACTTCCCCGGGAACTGGGATAAGCTCGGTGATTTCCAGACGGTAACCGTGAATGGCTTTTCCTGCGGCGACGGCTATGTGTACGCCTGGAACAACATCTGGAACGACGACAATTATGCCACCGCCGTATGTCGATGGTACAACGACGACAGTACATGGGGTGACGACTGCGGGAACTTCCGGAACAGGGCCGGGGCGGTCCAGAACAACAGCGCGCATGGAAACAGCATCAATTTCTACTTTCACACAAACTACACCGGCGCCTGGGGATGCCTTGGCGCCGGCAGTGTATGGCGGGATCTGCGGTACAACTACTTCAGCTGGGGGCCCGGCCTGGATGGGTACGGCAAGGCCTTGAGAAATGAGATCGCGTCATCCAAGTGGGTCCACTCCTGCGGCAATTGATCCACCGCGCGGAGGATAATCCATGGTCCTGCGGACCGGTGGTCGATACGTGTCACTGGTGACACGTATCGACCACGGATTCCTTCAAGGCATCGAACACACCGGCGTCCCGCCACTGCCGGAACCGGTTGTGTGCTGTCGGCCAGGCAGCGAACTCTTATGCGCCATGTCTGCGATCAGGAGACGGCAGCAGGTCGAGCCATCGATCCCATCCCATTGGTGGGGAGCGCCGATAACCCCCGCGGTGACGCAGCCCCCGCCGTCCGGCCTGGCACCCGGTCCCGTCGCTGACATGCCAGCGACGGGACCGCTACACCCGCGAACAGACTGTCATCGGTTCTTTGGAGAACGCCACCAGAAAGACTCAGAGCGGCAGTCATCGAAAGCCGCTCGATGCGGTCACGTCCACTGCACGCCTGCAAACTTGACGCCTGCCGTTTCGGCTAGGACAGTGGGCCTTGATAAGAAACAGGCCAACTGGCTGACCCGGCATCGGTGGAGGGTCCGGGCGTAGCTACCAGCGACGCTATTATAGGGGCTGACTCACGGTGGGATGAACGACGCTGGCGAATAATCGCGGCCGCCAGCAGAACAAGGCCCAGTGCGCCAAGAACGATCGGCACAATGACCTCAACCATGGTCAGTTGCCGGGCAACAGCCGCGGACTTACGTGCCAGCTCCTCCTGACTGTGCGGTGTCACGGTGAGGTCGACGGCCAGCACCGGAAGGAGGCTGACCACCTGGCCGTCGATGGAGACACCGGCGAGGATCTTCTCATTCGCCGTTTCCTTCACGGCGAGGCCGGTCACGGTGTCGATCCATACATGCAGATCCTTGGTCACGGTGTAGTGCATCGGTATGGCATTGGGCAGGGCCGCATTCGCCGCAAGCAGTTTTGTCTGTACGTCGGCGGGCAACAACGACACCAGCGGGGCCAGCTTGTCCTTCGGCAACACGGCGGGCAGCGTGTGGCTCAGCTCGGCGTCCTGGACGGGCCCGGTCGACACCGCATGGTAGATGCCGACGCTGCGGCCGAAGTACTTGCCGTCGGCGCCCTCATAGGTCACCGGGACGGTCTGTCGTGCCACGGAATCGTAGAACTGATAAGAGTTGTCCGCCTTCGGATGTATCGGGAAGCCCACGGTGAGGCCGGACGCGGGCTCAACCTCAACGGACACGCCGGCCGGCGGCGTAGTGGCCTCGAGGGTGCTGCGGTCGACGGCATACACCTGGCTGGCCGGCAGGACGGTCGGCCCCGCGTGCAGGGTGGAATCATCATGAATGATGGCGACGTCACCGCTGGTGCTGACAACCCGGACCTGCCGTTCCATGGTGAGCGGCACATCCTTCTGCAACACGTGGGCCATGTCGCCGGAAGCGAGGGCCTTCGTGTTGAGCAGGGTTCCCGTCCCCGCGAAGTCGAACGATATGTTCGTGTCCCCGGGCAGCCTCGTCAGGATGGGCACGACCGCGAAGCGCTCGATAAGCGCCAGCGCGACCAGGAGCAACCCAGCCGTTCCCAGCAGGATGGATGAGCGTCGTAACGCCATCGGGGAATCTCCCATCGGTTCGGACCCGCAAGCCGTCCAACCTGCTTCACGGGTGGTTCTGTCGAGTCACGTAACGGCGTTTGCACCGGCAACGAGTCGCCAGCCTCGCACCTGCGCAGGTGAAGCCCCGCCGATGCAACGGCCAACCGGGCGCCCATGGTTCACAGCAGTCTGGAGCATGCACATCCATTCCGCCGCGTCCTCGGGACGGCATCGGCTGTTGTAGTGAGCACGTAGAAGGGGGATGGTACATGCCACCGACCCGACAGGCCTGCCGACAGTTCCAGGTTGCCTGCGGCACCTTCAGGCGCCCGAAGCGAGCGATTCCAGCCAGGACCCGGCGGTCCTCGACGGATCGGGATGGCGGATTCCGCCCCGGTGCCCGCGCCTTGCGATCGCGGTATCGGGACAGGCGATCGCGGTATCGGGACGGGTCCATCAGCGTCGGGTATCGATGAATACGCAGGTAGCGGGCTTGTATACGGCATAGACATTGATGGGCGTCCCGGCGCGGATCGTCGAAGCCCGCGGATCAGCCGCCGGCTACCCCGCGGGGTAGCCGGCTCACGGCCGAGAACCATACGCCAGGTAGCGCCCGGCAGGCGCTGACACGCGCTTGAATGTGAGGACAGGAAGAAGGGAGCTCACGTGGCAGATCCGATCATCGGTACCAGCACCGAGCTGGACCCGGGCATCCGCGCAAGCCCAGAGACCCATTCGATCACCGACATCGCGGCGGCCATTTCCGCGGTCTCCCGCACCGGCCCCGGCGAGGATGTCGTCACTGTCCTGAACCACAGCCGGGGCGAGCTGGCCACACGCATGGGCATCACGATCATCGAAGCCACTCCGGACCGGATCGTCGCGACGATGCCGGTCGAGGGCAACCGACAGCCCTACGGGTTGCTCCACGGGGGCGCGTCCGTGGTGCTCGCCGAGACGGTTGGCTCACTCGCCGCGGCAATCTCACCTGCCGCGGCCGGCCGGGCGGCCGTGGGGATCGAAATCAACGCGACTCACCACCGAGCCGCGCGGTCGGGCACGGTGACGGCGACAGCCACCGCGATCCAGGTCGGCGCGACGCTCAGCACCTACGACATCCGGATCATCGATGACTCCGGTCGCCCTGTGTGTACGTCACGACTAACCTGCCTGTTTCGCGACGCTCCGCCCGGAGCCAGGCGGCAAACCGTGTAGCCAAGCCGGCGGACGGCTGTTACGGACGGCTGCTACGGACGGCTGCTGCCGACGCCGGTGAGCGGACACCGGTGGGACCAGCCGGATGCAAGGACTCCGATACGTCAGGCCCGCGTCCCCGGAAGAGCGGCATTGCCGCATCCCGCGGACTCACCTCGACAACGACACAAGCCACCGAGGGGTACCTGCCCACCCGCCCGAGGACGAAAGGTGCCACTCGAACCGCATTCGCCCAGGCCACGGCGGCTACAGAACAGGAACAAGCGTACCGGATGACCACCGCGCCGCCAGGACGGTCAGCTCCCACCGACACCTACAGCACGCGAACCCGGCGAATACCATAATGCCGTTCAAGCTGGCCCGGGTAACAAACACCGACAATAAATCTTCTGATTGGCCACTGGCACCGCCCGCATATTCTGCTCTCCGGTTGTCCCGCGGGGGCAGCTGGATTCGGATGATCGTCGGAGGATCGGAGGAACTGTGCGACGACGACAGGTGGTCCACGCGGCTCTCGCGGCGAGCGCGACCGCGGTGATCGGGCTGGGGATGGCCCCGGGCGTGCTTGCCAACCCGCCACAACACGGCAGGCACGGCCCAATTCTCGGTCGGTATAAACACCTCGTAGTGATCTACGAGGAGAATCACAGCTTCGACAATCTCTATGGGCGATGGGGCACGGTTGACGGCCAGCGGGTCGACGGCCTGAGGGATGCGGACAGGTCACACACGGCCCAGGTCACGCAGGACGGCAAACGCTACACTTGTCTACCGCAGAACGACGTGAATCTGACGTCGCCCAGTCCGTTGCCCACGACCTGCGTGGACGCGGCGAACGGGGTCCCCGCAAGCTATTTCCGCAACAAACCGTTCACCATCGACAGCTACATTCCGGCGAATGCCAGCACCTGCCCGGCGCCCGGGACCGCCGCGACCAACGGTGTCCTCGCGAACAGCGCGGGCAGCGAGCCCGGTGGGTGCACCCGTGACCTGGCGCACCGTTTCTACCAGGAGCAGTATCAGATCGACGGCGGCAGGCAGGACCGTTACGTCACGGGCAGTGACGCTGTAGGCTTGACCATGGGCGTCTACAACACCAGGTCGTTGCCGATCTACAAATATCTGCACGGCGCCGAGGCCCCGCACTACGTAGTCGCCGACCACTTCTTCCAAGCCGCGTTCGGTGGTTCCTTCCTGAATCACCAGTTCCTGGTCGCGGCGCAGGCCCCGATCGACACGAGCGCCGGAGCCGGCGGCCCAGACGCGAACCTGCACTCGGTTGTGGACACCAACGGGTTCCCGACCACCTATCCGCTGTACAAGCCAACCACCACAGTGGTGCAGGACGCGCAGCTGACCCAGGCCTGCGGCCCAACCGCCAATCCCACGGTGGCCTGCGGCGACTACGCGATCAACACCATCCAGCCCACCAACACCCCGCACAGTTCCAGCACCATCAGGCTTCCGCTGATCGACGACGCCAAGTATCCGAACATCGGAGACCGGCTGAGCGCTGCCGGCGTTTCCTGGAACTGGTACTCCGGTGGCTGGGACGACGCGGAGGCGGGCCACGCCGGTCCGCTCTTCCAGTACCACCACCAGCCGCTCAACTACTTCGCCGCGTACGCACCGGGACAGCCGGGCCGGGCCCACCTACAGGACGAAACAAAATTCATTGCGGCTGCGACGAAAGGTACGTTGCCGACCGTCAGCTTTGTCAAGCCCTACGGCGCGGAGAACGAGCATCCTGGCTACGCCAGTGAGCCGGACGGTAGCGACCACCTCGTCGACCTGCTCAAGACGATCGAAAACGGGCCCGCGGGCAAGGACACACTCGTTATAGTCACCTATGACGAGTTCGGCGGTCAGTGGGACCATGTCTCCCCACCCGGCAAGGGCAGCCCCACCCAGGGGGTCTATGACCAGTTCGGACCGGGAACTCGCGTTCCGGCACTGGTGATAAGCAGCTCCCTGCCGCACTCCGGCGTCGACCACACCGTCTACGACACGACGTCCATCCTGGCAACTATCGAACGCAGTCTGGGGCTCAAGCCGCTGACCAGCCGTGACGCACATGTCGCGGACCTGTCCGGGGCGCTGCGCACCGCTGGCGCGCAGCCGGGCCGGCGCAGCTAAGAGCGACCGGCAATAGGG
>NZ_CAKJTO010000003.1:40471-50094 GCF_917627405.1 Protofrankia sp. Cj5 | reverse complement strand
GGGCGCTCTAAGAGCGTGTGTGAGATCGGGCTTTCGACCAGTGAGCCAGAATAACAATCTCAAACGCGCCCTCAAGGCCTCCGGCAGCACAAAAAAAATCAGGATCGCACCGTTTTTGATCAAATGGACACCGGCTCCCCGGAGGGGCCGCCCGCTGACCGTGCGGCGGCCCCTCCACGGTGAGGCTGGCGCCGGAGGCGCGGCGTTGGCCGCTCTGATCGATGGTCGGCACCCGCTCCGGTTAGTCTGATCACAACGCGGACGTCACGATGGGGACGTCACGGTGCGGACGCCGACGGCTCGGCCAGACCGGCTTCGTCCGCCAGCTGCTTGGGAACAGCCACCGGCTCCGCGCTGGCCCGCCCAGGGTGCAGTACCGCGGCGGCCAGCAGCAGGCCAAAGGCCACGCATCCGGCGCCGACGAGCAACCCGAGACGGCAACCACCGGCGAGCGCCGCGATCTGGGTACGGCCTTCCGCCACAAGCGTGGCGGTCCGCTTGGTGGACAACGTCCCCAGTGCCGCGAGGCCGACCGCTGCCGAGATCTGCATGGAGACGTTGACGATCCCCGAGGCCAGACCGGCGTCGGCGGGTGCGACGTCGGCAACGGCCATGGTCAGCAACGGCATGAACGCCGCGCCGGCCCCGAGCCCGACAAGGGTGAAGGAAACGAAGAGCGTCGGGAAATAATGGACGTGCTCGCCGTCGCCTCCCTGAGCGAAGAGCAGCAGGCCCGAGAGCATGACGGCCAGCCCCCCGAGGAGGACCTGTTTGGGGCCGAAGCGGGACACCAGCCGGGTGGTGATGCCGAAGGAGAGCGCGGCTATTGCGAGGGTTTGCGGCAGGAACGCCAGCCCAGTGCGGATCGCGTCGTACCCGAGGACCTCTTCCAGGTACAGCGAGCCGAAGAAGAACACCCCGTACATGCCGGCCATCACGACCGCGCGTACGGCGCTCGAGCCGACGAGGCTACGCAGTCGCAGGATCCGCGGCGGAACAAGCGGGTTCGGTGTGTGTGACTCACGGAAACCGAATGCGGCGAGCAGCGTGACCGAGACCGCGCCGAGCCCGAGCGTGTACGTCGACAGCCAGCCATGCTCGGATGCCCGCACGATCGCGTCGATACCGGCCAGCGCCGCCGTGGTGACCAGGATGGCACCCGCCGCGTCAACCCCCCGGCGCAGGCCGGAACCGGAACGTTCGGTGATGAGAGCGGCGCCCGCCAGTAGCGCGAGAACGCCGATCGGGATGTTGATAACGAAAATCCAGTGCCATCCCAGGGCCCGCGTGAGCACGCCGCCGAGCAGCAGACCGAGCGAGCCGCCGCCGACGGTGACGAGCAGGTAGGTGCTCATCGCCCGAGCGCGCTCACGCGGCTGCGGGAAGTCGGTGACGATGAACGCGAGAACGGTCGCCGACGCGAGCGCTCCACCCAGGCCCTGCGCGAAGCGGGCGACGATGAGGACCGTCTGATCGCTGGCAAGCCCGCAGGCGGCCGAGGCCGCGGTGAACAGCGCGACGCCGCCGAGGAAGACCTTCTTGCGCCCAACGAGATCGCCCAACCGGCCGGCGACGAGAAGGAAGCTGCCATAGCTGATCAAATAACCGTTGATGACCCAGGTAAGGCTGGCCTGGCTGATTCCCAGATCATGCTGGATGACGGGCAGTGCAACATTCACCACGCTGGAGTCAAGAATGATCATAAGCTGGGCCGTCAGGACGACGAGAAGGGGGAGCCACCGTCGGTATGAGCGCATGGCCGAAGCTGGAACGATAATTTCGCTCATAGGATAATTACTATAACATTAGCTACCAAAAAAAGATTTTAATACATAAATAGTTAGAATTATTAAGATAATTACTGTTACCTGCACCGAGCCAGGCGCGATCGTTGCGCTGACGCGCCTGGCTCGGCGTATCTACCGCAGGGCCGCCGACGTCATCTCGTCTACCGCATGTCCGCCGGTAGCGGCGCTCCGGTTCCGGCTCGCCGCCGGACGCGCGGAGGGAACGCTGCCCCTGACCGGCGGGGGCCAGCGACCGGTCAGGGCCCACCGTGTCGATCCCTCCCTGCTGCTGCGGTCTCTGCCGCACGGACCCGCGCCGGACGATTACCGCCTGGTCTGCGAACGCACGATCTCCCAGGTCACGTTGTCACCGTGCTGGGCGGTGTAGAACACCCGCCAGTTCTTGTTGAAGGCGTCCGGTACCCGGGCACCGAGGATGCCGCGAATACTCGGGTCCCCGTCGGAAACATGGATCCCCGTGAGCTCGTTGTCCCCGTCGTTCTGGAATCCGCTGCCACTGATCGAACCGAGGCCGGAGTCTATCGTGGCCGACGGGTCACGCCCCTCCGCGAGGAACCGCAGCGGCTGCTGACCGTCCGCGTAGTTGTGCCACACGTCGAACAGGTAACCGGAATCGAGCGCGTTGCGCTGGGTATGCAAGGTATCCCCGGCGTCCTCGACAAACGCGACGTGGTTGTGGTCGAGGAACGCGACGTTGTCGAACCCGGTGTGCACCTGGTCGCCCTTGTAGAACAGGGTGAGTTTGCCGTTGTTGGCGGTCGCGCTGGTCTGGGTGAGTTTCAGCACCGAGCCCCAGCCGCCGTATTCGGCGTTCGCGACCGAACGCGCGTCGGTGTCGCCGGTCTCGTCGAAGTAGAACTCACGGAAGTCCGAGCCCGGGCGGAACTGGCCGTTCTCGGACCGCTTGAACGGGGTCGCGCCAGCCTTCTTGGCCGCCGCGTTCGCGTCGAACGCCAACCCGCTGGGGTCGGTCGCGGTGTCATGAATCGTCACCCAGTGGGTGTCGAAGACAGTACCGTACGTGTGCAGATCCTTGGTGTCCTGGCTGAAGGCGTTGCCGTCCGGGTGGTCGGCGTCGATCGGCTGGAAGGTGATCGGCTTGCCGGTACCCGTCGAGATCACCTGGAGGGCCTGGAGCTTGCCGCCCTTGGTGAGGTCGGCGGTGTCCACCGGCACGAACCGGTAGACGAAACTGTTCGGCAGCTTGGTGAACCTGCCGGGAATCGTCGTGCCGCCGACGTCCTCAACGAGCCACAGGTTGCCGGCGGAGTCGTTCTGAATGCCTTCGTACCCACCGCGGCCCAGGACGGTGGAGATGTCCTCGACCTTCGAGGCGATGTCCGGCGTGGCCTGCCAGACGCCGCCGTTCGCGCCGGCCTCCGCGGTGAACAGCAACCGCTGTGCCCACGGATCCCAGGTGGAACCGTCGAAGTTCGGCAGTGCTTTACCCGCGACGTCCGTCGTGGCGAGCAGGGTGACCCGATGGGCCGCGTCGGCGTCGAGGTTGACGCGGGTGATGTAGCCGGGCTTTCCGCCCTCGTGCCCCTGGAACAGGAAGTGCGTCCCGTAGTCGTAGCTCGGGTCGGCGCCGTGCTGACCGGTCAGGCGCAGGTAGGTGTTCTTGTCCGGCTCGGTCTTGCTGGCCTCGACGTTGTGCGTCGTGCTCTGCACGTCCCCCGGTGCGGGCAGCAGGTTCGCGGAGTTACCGTCATAGCCGTAGTACGGCACCTCGGGTGTTCCGTTTTCCAGCCTGTTCGAACCCTGGGCGACGGCGATCTCGGACAGCTCCGCCGAAAGCGCATGGGCCACCGGCACGTTGGGAACCTTGGCGTTCGCGGTCAACACGGGGGTCAGCCCGAGCGCGGCGGTAGTGCCCGGCTCCGCTTGCGCGGTCGTGCCCAGCACCAGCCCGCCCAGCACAGCGGCGCCGGCCACCCCAGCCGCGACAACCGCGGCCCGGGAGCGTTTGGTCCTCACTGACATATGCATCCTTCCCCCTGGCACCACACATCGGGCACCTCCGGGGGGATACAAACGGGTGCGGGCAACGACTGGTACGCGGTTGTCCAGCCAACGCGAATCCTGCTTGTGAACATTGGATGGCCGAACGGGCCGACAGCCACCGAACGCTGGCGAACGCCAGCGGAAAACAGGCCCACGGCCGCCGTCGCCTGGCGGGCCATATCGAGACGGGCGAGGCCAGCACAAGCGACCCGGCGCGCGCCGTGAGCGGCGGTGACCGGCACCACGATCACCTGTGAGGTGTCCTGTGCTCGCCCCTGACGATCAGCCGAGGATGGGGCCGGCCGGCTCCCGATGCCCCGTCCTCGGCTGCCCCGTCCTCGGCGGACCCGCCTGCCTGTTTTTTACCGACCCGCCCAGTGCTGGTGGGCGCGTGGGCGTACCAGGGTGAAGCTGTCGAGCTCGGTGTAGCTGGACGAACCCGCGGCCGCGCCGTAGTGCCTGACGGTGATGGTCGTCTTTCCGCCGGGCGCGTCTGGCTCGACGTCGAACGAGGCGAAACCGTACGGAGTGGCGAGATCACGGTAGGCCGACCACGGCGCGGGTTCGGTCGTGGTGAGCGCCCTGCGCTGCGTCGTCGGGTCGCCAGCGGCGACATCGTAGATCACGACGCCGTCCTGGGGCGCGTCGAACGCGGTGGCCGGCGTGGCAAAGGAATGCCCACCGCCACCGATGATCATATGTACGGTCCCGCGGGTCGTGTCGATGACCTTCGCGTCGTCGGCCTGCGGGGCGGGCGTGAGCAGTGAGCTGCCGGGCAGGGTCCCACGCACGGGGAAGGTGCGTTCGAAGTGGTGCTCGTGGCCAGCGAGCACCAGATCGACGCCGTACTGGTCGAACAACGGCAGGAGCTCCCGGCGAATGCCGAGATCCGCGCCGTTGAAGTGCGCGGAGGACATCGCGACCTGGTGCATGAACACCACGATCCAGTCGATGTCATGGTCGTGCCGCGCCGCCGCCAGCGTCCGTTCGAGCCAGGCCCGCTGCTCGCCGTGGCTGTACCCGTGGATGTAGGGGTCAAAGCCACTGCTCGCGTAGTTCGGGACGTGGTCACGGCGGTAGCCGCTGAAACCGCCGTCCTGCAGGCACACGTCGTCGTTGTTGAGCGAGATGATCCGGACCGAGCCGACGGTGAAGGCGTACCAGTTGCCGGCGAAGTCGGGCACGTCCGAACCATTGCCCGGCAGGCCGAACCGGGTCTGGTAGGCGAGATAGCCCTGCGGGCCGTTGCCAACCTCGTTCTCGTGGTTGCCCGCGCACGGCATCCAGGGCCGGTTGCGCGCGGACCGCATGTTGTTGTTGAAGAAGCTGCGCCAGGTCGCCACCGGGTCGTCGCTGACGTTCGCGTAGCACAGGTCGCCGTTGACGAGATGGAACAACGGGTCGAGCGTCTCGACCGCGTCCACGATGTAGCCGGAGTTCACCGACGACGGGCCGAGGCCCTGTCCCACCGGCGCTGGTATCGCCTGGTCACCGAAGCTGGTGAAGCGGAACCGCCTGCGTCCGCGTGGGGCCGTGCGGAACGTACCTTCCGCCGGCGGGGCGCCACGATGGTAGACCTCGTAGGTGAAGTCGGTGTCGGACGGCAGCCGGTCCAGCTCGGCGTGGTAGGTCCAGACGGTCTGCCCGGTCAGTGCCTCGACGTAGACACGCTCCTGCGCCTCAATACTCGTCCCGAAGCCGGAACCGTGCCGCCCGAGGCGCAACCGGGGTCGACTCACCCGCTCCGGCGTCGCCCACGACACCGTGATCTGACTGGCCGCATCCGCGCCGAACTGGACATGCAGCTGTTCGGGGGACGGCGCTCCCGCGACCGCGGGCTGACGCACCAGCTCGGCCGCGACGCCCGGACGTTCCAGCAACGGCACCGCGGCGGCGGTGAGACCCGCCACCCCGGCTGCACGCAGGAGCGCACGGCGCCCCAGCGCCGGCCGCGATCCAGCTATGGCAGGTTCCTCGTTCATACGGATTCCTCCCCGTTGGCACATCGACACGTCAACACAATCGGCATATCGACACATCGGCACGTCCTCATGGCCGTGTCTGTGCGCATCCTGATCGCTATAGCTGTCCACGGGGCCAATGCGGCGTGAAGGGCATTGGCCATCCGCGTGAGCGCCGGTCGAACCAGCTCCCCTCGCCCGTCAGGCGCCGAGCTCAGCTCACCAGGGCTACCGCAATTCACCAGGGTTACCGCAATCCGAAAACGACGCGATACCCGGCTGGACCAAACCGACGGACTCTGCTCAGGCATCCCGGCGGCGCAGCAGGACGGCGGCGCCGGCAAGCGCGGCCAGCGCATACCCGCAGAACAGCGCGAACCCGGTCCACGACGACAGCGCGGAGGGCTCGTGCAGGACTCGAAAAATCGCCTGTCCGGCATTGCTCGGCAGGTACTTTTCGATGTGCTCCCGCCAACTCGCGGGCAGGAACAAAACGATGATCGGAAGTACCAGCAACAGCGCGAACAGGGTCGCAATCCCACCGGCGGTGCTCCGGAGCAGCGCGCCGAGAGCGATACCCAGCACACCGACGACCGTCAGGTACAGACCGCCGCCGATCACCGCGGTGAGGACGCCCGGCCGCGACAGCGTCGTGGAGATGTGTTCGGACGCCAGCATCGCCTGGCCAGCAGCGAACGCCACGAACGACGCGACGGTCATCAGCACAAACGTGACCAGGGCAAAGACCGCCGTCTTCGCCCACAACACGGGCAACCGCCTGGGGACCGCGGCCATCGTCGCGCGGATCATGCCAGTGGAGTACTCACCACTGACGATCAGGACGCCAAGGACTCCGACCGGGAGCTGCGCGAGGAAGATCCCGCTGAGGCTTGTCAGGGTGGGGTCAAAGAGAAGGCGGTCACGCGGATCATCCTCATTCCAATGACTGGCGCTCCCCCAGGAGATAAGAATACCGAGCCCGATTATGATCACAAGCGCGGCCAACAGCGAGTAGCGGGTCGAGCGTAGCGAGTACAACTTCGTCCACTCCGAACGCATGACCCGCAGTTGGGTCACCCCCACCGCCGGTTCGTTCCGCGCCCGCGGGCTGCCGCCGTCCCTGTCGATCTCGGTAACAGCGGTCATGACGATGCTCCCGTCGTGGCTTGTGCGGTGAGAGCATCGGCCTGGTACTCGACGCTGTCCCGGGTGAGATCCATGAACGCCTCCTCCAGCGACGCCTGTTGGGGCGTCAGCTCATACAGCACGATGTCGTTCTCCGCCGCCGTCCGGCCGATCTGCTCGCTGGTGAGGCCGGTGACCTCCAGGATGTCGGGCGCGCTGGCGGTTACCGTCGCATCCACGCTCACAAGCAGCTCACGTAGTTGGGATGCCTGCGGCGACCGGACCTTCACGGTGTTGGTCGACGCACCGTGGATGAAGTCCGCGACGGATGTGTCCGCGATCAGGCGCCCGCGGCCGATCACGATGAGGTGCTCGGCGGTCAGCGCCATCTCGCTCATCAGGTGCGAGGAGACGAAGACCGTCTTGCCCTCCGCAGCAAGCCCCTTGAGCAGGTTACGAATCCAACGGATGCCCTCTGGATCCAGACCATTCACCGGCTCATCCAAAATCATGATTGAGGGATCGCCCAGCAGCGCGGACGCGATCCCCAGCCGCTGTCCCATCCCGAGGGAAAAACCACCCACCCGCTTGCGCGCGACTTCGCGCAAACCGACCAGATCGATCACCTCGTCGACCCGGCGCCGGGGGATCCCGTGCGTGTGCGCCAGCGCCAGCAGATGGTTGGTGGCCGAACGACCGGTATGAACCGACCGGGCCTCCAGCAAAGCCCCAACCTCACACAGCGGAGCGGAAAAATCACGGTAGCAGCGGCCATTGACCATGACCCTGCCGCTGGTGGGCTCATCCAGACCGATAATCATCCGCATGGTCGTCGATTTACCGGAACCGTTCGGCCCCAGAAAACCCGTCACCACGCCAGGCTCCACGGCGAAGCTCAAGCCGTCGACCGCCGTCTTTTCCCCATAGCGCTTCGTCAGCCCCTCGACCTTAATCACAGTGCGCCCTCCACAGTTTCCGGTGTCGCCGACGCCACCGACATTACGGTCGTCGTCGCTGCCGCCGACCGGCGGCAGCCTGAAATCCGGCGATGGGTCCGGCTGGCGAGACCCATCGCCGGGCATGCCCCCGACATCTACGATCAGCGATCGTGGAGTGGAATCTGCGGACCTGTGCCCGTAAAGGGCATGTCACCTACCGTCCGGACGAGCCGGCTCTGGCCGACCGGCTGGTAGCACAGACCCCGGCTGGGCCGGCCTGGCGCTGTCTGCGCTGCGGGGACTTCGTCGTCGCTGATCCGGTCGCGGCCGGGCCAGCACGCGATGCACCGGTGCTGCTGCGCGGCCGGGCGCTACGGGACGCGACGGTGCTGCGGCTGCTCGCGGTGGAGCGCATCGTCCGCGCGGTGCTACTGGCTCTGGTCGGCTACGCTGTGCTGCGGTTTCGCCAGTCCGAGGCCGACATCCAGGAGCTGTTCGACAAGGCGATCCCGGCCGCGAAACCACTCGCCTCGGTCCTGCACCTGGACCTGGACAACAGCCCGACGATCACACACCTGCGGCACCTCATCCACACCAAACCGAGCACCCTGCTGCTGGTCGCCAGCCTGCTGTTCGGTTATGCGGCTATACAGATCGTCGAAGGTGTCGGGCTCTGGCTGCTGCGGCGATGGGGAGAATACTTCGCCGCCGTCGCCACCTCGGTCTTCCTTCCGTTGGAGGTCTACGAGCTGACCGAACGGGTCACCGTTCTGCGAGTCGTCGCCCTGGTCATCAACGTGGCCGCCGTTGTGTATCTCGTCGCCGCCAAGCGCCTGTTCGGGGTGCGCGGTGGACGCCGGGCGTTCGAGGCGGAACGGCAGAGCACATCCCTGCTGGAAGTCGAGCAGTCCGCGGAGCTACCCGACCATGAACTGTCCGGTAAGGCGTAGGCCGTCATCCCCATCATCCCCGCTATCCCCGCGCTATACCGCTCACACGGGTATACGGCGTAAACAGCGGGGAGCCCCGGCTCATCCAGCGGACAGCGCAGCGGACATCCCCGATCTGTTGGCCTCCTTAAGACGCGGAAACGGTATGGCTAACCGGCCGGTTAACATATTGTGATATCTGCTCAGTCGACTTCGGTGTACAGCGCCGCCTGTCGGCCCCAAGCCGTTAGATCATGCTTGACCTCCATGATCATAACTCCTCTCCGCACCGGCGCCCGGCGGGCATCCGGGCGTACCCGGGGTATTCTGGAGGAGAAAATTTTGCCCATGCCGAGTCTGCGTGCTCGGCGCGGAGGGGAGCAAGAAAATGGGACAGCCGGTCGTTCATTTTGAAATTATTGGCAATGACTCCGAAAAACTGAAGAACTACTACTCTGGCCTGTTCGGATGGAAGATCGAATCCGATAACCCGATGAACTACGGGGTCGTACAGCGCGTCGGCAATGTCAACACCGATGGCGTCGGAATCGGCGGCGGTGTCGCGGCGGCTCCGGAGGGGTACGCCGGTCATGTCACGTTTTACGTCGAGGTACCCGACGTAGAAGCCGCGCTCGTGAAAGCCGAAAACCTTGGCGGGTCACGGATGATGGGGCCAGAAAAAGTGATGGAAGGGGTCGAAATAGGACTCTTCAACGACCCCGAGGGGCACTTGGTCGGTGTCGTGCGGTCCGCGTCGTAACAGTTCCCCGTGCATATACCAGGGGCCCCGCTCGACGCGGGGCCCCGCTCCTATCAGAGCTGGCATGGGCATGGGGCAGATGTCTCAGCAGACTTAGA
>NZ_CAKJTO010000003.1:0-40195 GCF_917627405.1 Protofrankia sp. Cj5 | reverse complement strand
GCCGGTCGCTCTTAGAAAACGATGGTGCGCCCTTCCTCGGTGACGTCCGCAGCGGTGTAGGAGACACCGTCGACTTTCAGGCCGCCGCGGTCGAGCAGAGTGATGATGCCACCACGGTTACCGAGCGCTGCCGGCGGCGCGAGCGGTATCCGCCGGGTTTCCCCGGCCGGGAGCACGCCGTCGATGATCTGGAAACGGTGGGCGTCCCGGTCCGCGATCGACCAGCCGGTAAGGTCCACTGGCTGTGTCCCGGTGTTGACAATGGTGACCGTTTCAGCTTCAGGCGCCGGCCCGACAGGGTTGACCAGCGCGGCGACAATGCGGAGCAGATGATCGGGTGCGCCGGGCGTGGGCCGCCCAGGCACGGGAGGGGTGATCCGTGGGAGGGCGTGGCCGGTGGTGTCGTCGGTATGCCATGTCTGGGATTGGAAAGCAAGGAAGATCGCAACCCATTGTCGGACAGCGGGAAAATGAATAAGAAGCGCACCGTCCTGCCACACTCCGTCGTCACGCGTGAACCGACCGCTGTTGCCCTGATTCATATGGACGTCATGGACGCCATTACCCGGGGAGAAGCCGAACACCTTGTCCGGCACCCCCGGTTCCGGGCCCCATCGTTGCCCGAAGGCGTAGAGCCTGCTGTTCGGGTCACGGCTTGCCCGCAGCACGTAGTGATCGAGCTTGTCGGCAAGGTCGTTGTCCGGACCCGCGAGATCCGGCGGCAGGGTACGCATCGCCAGCCGATCGAACAGATTCCCGCGGATGAAGTCGAGTGCCACGCCAGCCGGCTTGCCCGGCAGCGTGGTGAACCCTTCCGACGCCGATTCCAGCTCGGCCAGCATCGGGTGCTGAAAATCCTCGTCCGCGACATACAGGAGCTCTGACGGCGGCAGCGCGGAAAGGACGTTCACCGCTACCCGGAAGTCCACGCCGCCACCCCGGACATGGATCTGGTAATGCGGACTGCCCTTCCCTCCCTCCCGTTTCCGGTCGGCGATCCGGCCGACAAGAACACCGTAATCCGACAGCGACATCAAAACCCCCCACAATCTCTCCGCGGCAGCGGAAGAACTCTGCGAACGCAGAGCACTCTAGAATGATAACAGCTATGAACGAGTCAGTTGTCGGATGCGCGACCGTGACACGCCAGCACCAGAAACCCACCCGGTGCCGGCAGACATCTTCATTCCCGCTTCTAATAGTTGAGAATGTGGTATAGCCTGAGATTCAGGCAAGCGAACGTGGATCGGCAGGTACGTCCACCGCGTATCTCCTGAGCACCTCAAGCGGAACGACCTCCAGGGCGCGTGCGTGCGTGGCGGCCAGAACAACGGGCGCCGCGACGCCGGCCTCACAGGCCTGCAACCACCGTGCCGCAACCACACACCAGCTGTCCCCCGGGTGCAGCCCGGGAAAATGATATTCAGGTCGGGGTGTTGTGAGATCGTTCCCGACCTGCCGTTGATGATGCAGGAACTCCGCAGTGACAACTGCGCACACCGTGTGACTACCAAGATCTTCAGGACCGGTGCTGCAGCATCCGTCGCGGAAGAAACCGGTCACCGGATCAGTACCGCAGGCCTCCAATTTTCCGCCGAGTACGTTTTCTTCATCGGCCACGATCACAGTCTCCCATCCCCCGATGCCGCCGGTGGGCGGTTCCACCGGCCGAACTACCAGACATCACCATCGCGCCAGTCACAGATCAGGTCACCGGACAAATCCAACGGAACAGTCAACGCGAGGACGTGGATACCACCGTCCTCCGCCACGGTGCGCACGATGCCGCTGGGGGTAAGCATCGACGTCGGCCCCTGCCACCGCTGCCAACCCCGGGCCGCGTAGAAGTCCGCCGCCCCGTCGACGGCGCCCAGCGCGCCCATGTCGTACGCGCCGCGTACCACCCGCTCCAGCACCCCCATCATGGCCGCGCCGTGTCCGCGACCGCGCCGGTCCGCGCGTACTCCGACGCCCTCGACATAACCTGTACGCAACGCCCGGCCGCCGTGCAGCAGTCGCCGCTGAATGAGGGACGCGTGCCCGATCAGATCAACGCCCTCCCACACCAGCGCGTGGATGCCACCCAGCGCGTGCTCCCAGTCGTGGTCGGTCATCTCTCCCGCGAAGACACCGTCGAGGAGAACTCGCGCCGCTTTGAGAGTGGCGGCGTCCAGATCGGCGGTATGAGCGGTGGTCACCACTGTCATATTCCCGATCCTCTCGCAAAGACAACCATGGGAGTGTGCCCCTCGACCTTCTGCTTCATCCATCTTCCACTGATTCGCAACGTGTCGTACGGGTAGAGTGCGCCGTCGTATGCGCGTGGAGTGACTCGGGGGAGGCTGCCGACCTCGACAATGCGGGTGGGCTGGCTTTACATCCGTGCCGAGAGCTGGCAGGCCGGCGCCCGCACGTTGACCTGCACAATCACCTTCACGGACGCGGCTGGCCACTTGACCCCAAGTGTCGACGCGCCGACCCGCGATGCCGGGGCCGAGGCCCTCGCGGCCTGATCAGCAAAACGCCCGGCTGGGATCCACACGGGATACGTGGACTCCAACCGGGCGTGCTCACACCATAGCGATGTTCGCTCAGTGTTCGATCAGATTCTCATGCCCCGTGGTCGGCCTGCCACCAGTAGCCCTTGCCCGTGGCGTCCCGCCGGAGGTCAGGCAATATCGTGTTGATGTCGTTCTGGGTGTCAGTGATGTTCCAACCGACCCACGAGATCCCCTGCCGCTCGAACACCTCGGTCGTCCAGCGGGAGCCGTCGAACGACGTCGCCTCGGCCACGGTTCCGGCCGGCCCCATGAACTCGGTGGAGATGACCGGGTAAGAGGCTTTCAGCCTGACCCACGGCTGCGAGCTGGTCTCCCAGTAGGCATGGAAGCCGACCGACGTCTTCGACCAGTCAACGACCCCGTCGAACTGGCTGGCGATGCTGAGCATCGTCGGAGCCGAATCGCCCCCGTAGTTGGCCGGCACCGCGAAGGACAGAATGATTATGTGGGTTTCCGGGGCCTTCGCCCGTATCAGCCGGTAGATCTCCTTCTGGTCGGCGATGTTCTGTGCCGTGTAATCCGCGGGCCGCCAGGTCACCGGCTCGTTGTACAACTCGTAGAGCACATTCGTCCGATTCGCGTAGCGTGGCGCGATCACACTCCAGAACTCCCGCAGCCGTGCGATCGTGTACTGCTGATCAGCATCGGCGGCCAGCGCGGAATGATAGTCAATCATGACATACATCCCGTGGGCATCAGCCTTTTCGATGATCTTGTCCAGATAAGAGGTTATCTGGGCCATCGTCGGCGAGTCCGACGCCTCGTTGTAGGCGACGGCGACACGCACGCCGTTGAGGTTGTTCGCTGTCAGGGTCGCCCAGAAGGCTTCGCCGGTGGCGGCCTCACGCGCCCACAGGACCTGTGAGGCACCGGACGAGTAGTTCAAGTACCACAACGTGCCCGCCCGCAGCAGAGTCCCCTGGTCGGTCACCACGGTGTTGTTCCGTACCTGCACCCGGCCACGTGCCCCGGCCACCCCTGCCGAGCCGCCTGCCGACGATGACGCCACAGGCGTCGTGCTGACCGTGGGAGCGGGGACAGCGGTCGGGGCCGCGGTCGCCGTCCCCGTGGCGGTCGATGATGCCGACGGCTGAGTACCGCCGTTCGCAGCGCCCTGCCCTGCCGTGGACGTGGCGGTCGGCGAGCCGCTCGGCTGGCCCACCTGGGTCACCGGGGACTGGCAGCCGACGGCCGCGAACAACAGTGCGAACAGGAGCACCGGCAGATACGCCGGTCTCGGCCGGAAATGACCGTAGTGCGCTGTGTTGGACATGCCGTCTTCCGATCATTGTCGGGGCCATTACGATAAGCAGTAGGTCATGCGCTCTGCGCAACATACTGCAACAGTTGGGCGACTCTTCCTCCCGGACGGCGCGCAGCTACCCAGGCGGCCCCTCCGTCAACCCTCGGTAATAATGTCAACCACAGAACGATCGGTCCACACAGTTGTGCATAAATTGGCCAAATCGTGCGAATGCATTTTCACAACCGTCGGCGGCGGGCCTCAGTCATCGGTTCAGCCATCGGTGTGGCCATCGGTGTGGCCATCGGTGTGGCCTGACCTACCGGTGTGCCACCCGAGACTTCAGAAGAGGATGTGGTCATGCGCGCAGTCGTTGTGAAACAGCACGGCGGACCGGATGTGCTCACGGTGACTGACCTGGCGGCACCGCAGGCCGCTCCCGGCAGCCTCGTCGTCGACGTCGAGGCTGCCGGCGTCAACTTCATGGACATCTACCAGCGGCAGGGCAATCCGCCCTACGCCGTCGGTCTGCCCTACGTACCGGGCGTCGAAGGCGCGGGCACCGTGGTGGCCGCCGGTCCGGGTGTCACCGCCTTCGCCGCGGGCGACAAGGTCGCGTGGACGGGCGTGGCGGGCAGTTACGCCGAGCAGGTCGCCATCCCCGCCGACCGGGCCGTCCCCATCCCGGACGGGGTGCGGCCACGAGTGGCGGCAGCCGTGATGTTGCAGGGCCTGACCGCCCACTATCTGGCCAACAGCACCTACCCGATCGCGGCCGGGGACCCCGTGGTCGTGCACGCCGCGGCCGGCGGGGTGGGCCTCCTGCTCACCCAGCTGGTCAAGATGCGCGGTGGGACGGCCATCGCCACCACCTCCACAGCTGACAAGGCCGAGCTCGCCCGGCGGGCCGGAGCCGACCACGTCATCGACTACGAGGACTTCGCCACCGCGGTACGAGAGATCACCGACGGCGCCGGCGCGGCGGTCGTGTACGACGGCGTCGGCCGGGCAACCTTCGACGAAAGCCTGACCGCGCTGCGGCCGCGCGGCTACCTGGTCCTCTACGGCGCGGCCAGCGGGCCGGTTCCGCCGCTCGAGCTGCAGCGCCTGGCCGGTGGCGGATCGTTGTTCGTCACCCGCCCGACACTTGTCCACCACATCGCCAGCCGTGCCGAGCTGCTGCGCCGCGCCAATGATCTGTTCACCTGGATCCGGCAGGGCCGACTTGAGGTCCGTATCGGCGGTACCTATCCACTCGACGACGCCGCCCAGGCACATGACGACCTCGCCGCCAGACGCACGACCGGCAAGCTGCTCCTGCTACCGCGTTAGGACGTGTTTCGCGGTTCTCGGCTACACCGATGCCACTCATCCGGTAGCTGCCGGAGAGCGAACATGATCTACTGTTTGCGCAGGAACATCGGCGGTGACCTGAAATCGGCGAGGGAACGGTCGGTGGACCAGGGAGCGTAGGGCGCCTGCGCGAGCATGCCGAGGGCGATCAACGGGCGGTCGTAGTTCACTCGCCAGCCGGCCCAGTCCCGCCATGCCTGCTCCCGATCGGCCCGGACGGGCAGGCCAGCGGAGGCGAGGCCGTCGACAACCGTCTCCCACTCGTCCCGGGAGATGCTGATCGGGTCTCCCGGCCGCGGATCGGCCGGATAGGGAATCTGGAAGAAATCGGCGATGCGACGCAGCGCCAGGTAGCCGGACCGGATGCACAGTTCCGCTTCGACGTCTCGGGGTACGTCCAGCACCGCGGCCAGCAGGGCCGCGGAGTCGAGTACCGCGCCAGCGGCGGTGATCCAGGAGTGCTCGGGCTGTGGCGAGCGGAAGAACACCAGCGCCGCGAATGACGTGTGGCTCTCCTCGATGTCGACGAACCACGTCTCCATCTCGCCCCAGGTCGTGGTCAACCGGTCGAACCGCTCAAGCCGCCAGGCGCGGGTGAGCAGGTCGAGGCAGGTGGGAGGGCTACCGGCCCGAACCTCCAGCTTCGCGACCGCAGCCTCTCGCCGGCTGAAAGCAGCGTAGATCACCGGCAGATACGAAATCAACAAGGTAACCAACAGGAGGCCGATCGAGGCTTCGACGAAGGCGAGCGCGATCGACAGCCCTCCTCGCGGCACGTCGAATCCCAGCGTGAGCAACGAGGAGCCGGACATAACGAGCGCGTCACCGAGGCCACGGGCCGGCTCCGCGGCCCACTGGGCGAGGACAAAGCCCCCGTAGACCAGCAGCAACCAGGACTGCAGCAGGAACAACAGGGCGAACGGGCCATAGTTGGCGTACACCCGGTCACGCAGGTCGTACGTGGGGGCACGGCCCACCCTAACCTGAAACGCCCACCGCACCAGCACGAAAACGAACCGGCTCAGCCGGGAGGGAACCCCTCGGGGCAGCACAGTCGTGCGCACCGCCGAAAGCACTGTGGCGAGGATGACCACCACACCGGCGAGCACGCCCGCAATCCTTAGCACGATCACCATGGGGACCGGAGCAGTATGGCACCACCGTCAACGATCACGATCCATGGGGTGTGGCGGCGGCTTGTTCACCCTCTGTTCCCAGCCGCTCGCAGCCCGCATACACCGTCGTATATGCCTGTCTGGCGGCCGGTGCGAACGCGGAAATGCCGCTGTGGGAGAACGGGAATTCTCCACGCTTCCGTCCACCAGATCGAGGGGGCACTTCGCACGTGCGATGACAGCAGACTCCAGACGCTCGTACGCCGAACTTCGGTCGACGAGCCCGCGTGATATTTTTGTTGGTCAGGCTACTGCCCGGCCACAGCGCTGTCGACATCCGCCCGTTCCGTGGGCGTCCGGCCCACCGGTACGGACACGGCAGCCGGCTTCTTTCGTACCGGAAACCACCAGTTCCAGTCGCCGAGCAGCTTCATCATCGCGGGGACCACGATGAGGCGGACAATGGTCGCGTCGACCAGGATAGCAGTGGCGAGGCCGACACCGAGCTCCCTGGGCGCGGTGCCCCCGGCAAAGGCGAACGAACCGAAAACAGTGACCATGATAAGCGCGGCAACAGTGATCGTCCGGGCGCTGGCGGCCAACCCGTGGCCAACGGCGCTGGCATTGTCCGCTCCCGCGAGATACCGTTCACGGATACGAGTGAGGAGAAACACCTCATAGTCCATCGACAGGCCGAAAACAATGGCAAGAAGCAGGACGGGCACGATCGAGTCGATGTAGCCGGGTGCGGAGAAGCCGGTCCAGCCCAGCCAGCCCCACTGAAAGATCACAACAAGGACGCCGTAGGCCGCGCCAACCGAGAGAATATTCATCACGACCGCCTTGAGCGGCAGCAGCACACTGCGGAACAAGACGATCAGGATGAGATAGGAGAAAACCAGAATAAAGACAATAATTTTCCAGAGGTCCCCGAAGATGGCCCGGTCCATGGCGGCTTCGAACGAGGTCGTACCAGCGATATCGGCGTCCCGGCCGCTGATGGCACGCACCGTGCCGAGCAGCGCACGGGCCTGGTCGGACTCGGGATCGGCGGCGGGGACCACTTCGACGAGATAGTTCCCGGCGAAAGCCATCGGCGGCGTCACGGCGGTGACCCCGTCCAATGCGCGGACGTCGGCGGCGATCCGGTCAGCCGCGGCCTCGCTTGAAACAACGAGTTCCATCGTTCCCAGCGCACCCGGGCCAGCCAGCTCCGCAAGCCGCTCCGTGGCCAGCCGGACCTCCGCGCCAGGAGGAAGCTGCTCGAGCGCTCCGTTACGGGTGTGGATACCCAGCAATGGGCTTGCCGCGATGAGCAGGACCGCGGCTCCGGCGCTGAGGAAGGCGACGGGCCGACGCATAATCGTATTGGTCCAGCCGGCCCAGAAGCGACCAGCGCCATCCGCCATCCGATGCGCCGCTGGCCGGTGTGCTCCTGGCCGCCGCACCGGGCTCCTGCCGACCCGCCGTGGCGGTATCCGGATCCGCGGCCGTTCAATCCAGGGCCCAGCCAGGGTGAGCAGCGCGGGCAGCAGCGTGGTCGTGGCAAGCAGCGCGGCAGCGACAACAATGATCGCCCCAACCGCCATGGAACGGATCGCGTTCACGTTGACGAGCAAAAGGCTGAGCAGCGAGACGATAACGGTCGCACCGGAGTACACGACCGCCGTGCCCGCACTCGCGAACGCGCCGCGCAGTGCCTCGCCGCGTTCGGCGCCCTCGCGGAGCCGGCCACGGTAGCTGGCAACCACGAACAGGGAGTAGTCGACAGCGACCCCGATCCCCAGCATCGACGCGATGTTGGTCACGTAGACCGAGATCTCGAACGCACCGGCGAGAAGGTAGATCACGGCACCGGTCACGGCAACGGCGACCAGGCCCAGCGCTATCGGGGTCAAGGCGGCCACCAGCGTGCCGAACGCGGCAAAAAGGATGAGCAAAACGAGCGGGAAACTCACCGTCTCCGCCCTTACCGCCTGTTTTTTGGAGATTTCCTGGAAGTTCGACCACATTGCGGCCTCGCCAACCACGCGCGTCGACACACCCGCACGATCGGAAACCAGCGCCCGGCGCAGGCCCGCCGCGAAGTCAAAGATTCTTTTCTGGTCGACGGCACGCATGGGGACAAGTGCGGCACGTCCATCGTCAAAACGCTGGACGGGACCGCCGGAAAGCAGCCCAGGATAGCGGCTGAGCTCAACGCCGACCGCCGCCAGCCTGGCGTCGACAGCAGCGCCGCTCGGGCCCTGGACAAATACGGCAAGCGATTCACCCGCTCGGCCGGGGAGTTCCTTCAGTTTTTCTCTTGCCAGCGCCGCCGAACTACCGGGCACGTCCCAGCCGCTACCGGAAAGGCGACCGGTCTGCATCGCGGCGAACGGGACGGCGACAAGGAAGAGCACGAGCCAGGCCCCGGCGAACAGCAGCCGGCGGCGTGCGACGAAACCGGCAAACCCACCGATCATTCTTTCAACACGCCCAGACCGGCCGTCCCCCACAATTCCCCCGTCCAGTCGCCTGGCGCCGCATATCACGATCGATGCGCCTGGCACGACAAGAAAACAAATGTCCGGCTTGCGGTGCTCCCCTGGGCGCTGTTTAGAGCGACCGGCAATAGGGGCGCGGCGTCGCGGGGCTGGAGCACGCACCTCGCCGCGTTGTCGTCGGTCGACACCCAACGCCAGGGTGGCTCCCTCCGCCGCCTCGCGATGCACGCACCCCAGTCCCGCTCCTTGATCCACACCCCTATTGTCGGGCGCTCTTATTCCGCGTTCTGTGTTCAGGCGAGTCTGCCACCGTAGGCTACGGTCCCGCCGCACCCCCGGCCGGCGTTTCGCCGCCGGCATGTCCACCCGCCAGGGTCCCGCCCGGCCTCTTTTCTCAGAGCGTGTTTGAGATCGTCATTCCGGCTCGCCCCGGCCATCCCCAGCGGTTCCCAGACCTCGTTGTCGCAGTCGCGTCCTGACGGTGGGGGCGCCGGCAGGAACACCGCCCGGTAACCGGCGGGCACGGCGTACGCCGCGTCCGGCGAGGGCGTCGTCGGTGTCGGGCGCCGCGACCACGGCAAAAGCCGTGATTGGGCGTCCTTCGCCATCGTGTTACGGCGTGTTTCGGAAAGCGTCGTTCGACCAGGGAGCCGGACAGCCGGCTTTCGAGAAGTACGCCCTAAAAGCCCAGGCCACCGGCACCGGCACCGGGGCTATGCCCGGGACGGATACCCAACTCGTCGAGCCGCTCCCACAGTGACGCGAGCGCGGCGACCGGATCACGAAAATACGCCGAACCCCGGACCCGCCAGAACTTCCAGCCCTGCCGTTCGAGTACCCGCTGGCGCCGCAGGTCGGTCTCCCACTGCTCCGGACCGTGGAAGCGGTCGCCGTCACACTCGACCGCGAGCCGGTCATGGGCTCCCTCCACCACCAGGTCGATGCGAAAATGACCAACGTGATGCTGTGGGGACACCTGGTAGTCACGGCGCAGGAGTTCCCGCAGCACGGCGCGCTCGAAGTCGCTCTCGCACCGTTCCGCGAGAGCTGCGGTTCGCGCCTGCGGTGTGTTGACTCCATATGCGTAGGCGAGCAGCTGCCCACGAACATCGTCGGGATGCAGCACAGCGTGATCGACGGTGTGGAAAACCCACAACTGGTCGCGGGCGCGGCTCGCCGCGACGTTGATGCGCTGCTGGTCGGCCTTGCGGGTCGCGGCGGAGCGGTTGTCGTCGGCGACGACCGAGAGGAAGACGACATCCCGCTCGTCGCCCTGGAAGTTGTACGGGTCGCCGACCCGGATCCGCCGACGCTCGTACTCCTCGGCACCGAGTTTGCCCACCAGCGTCTGCTCGATCAGGCGCCCCTGCCCGCTGCCCAGCAGGGTGACGACCCCGAAGGTCATCCCGTCGTACGCGGGATCGTCATGGCAGTCGAGGACCTGCTGGACGAGCGCGAGCGCCTCGGGTTCGTTGACGTCACCGTACTGGCCGCGGGTGCGGGCTCCGGCCACCACCCGGACCGGCCGGACCGCGGGACCGATGCCGCGATCGACAGCCTCCCGCAGCGGCAGGATCTTGCCGTCGTAGAACCGGTTGGAGAACTCGATGATGTCCGGCACGCACCGGAAATGTTCACGCAAGAGCACCACTTCCCCGAACACGCGGGTCGCGGTGTCGTAGAGGCTGGCTTCCACATCGAGCAGGGACCGCTGCGGCATGCCGGCCAGGTGTGACTCGATCAGCTCGAAGACGCGGTCCCGGTCGACGCCCACCGCCATCGGACTGATCTGCTTGTCGTCGCCCACGACGATAGCCTTGTGACCGAGCGCGAGGACCCCCAGGGACAACACGCCGCACTGGCTGGCCTCGTCGACGATGACAACGTCGAACAGCGCGGTGCGGCGAGGGTCGAAGCTCTGCAGCACCCGATGAATCGGCATGATCCAGATCGGGACGGCGCCCATCGCCGCCGGCAGCTCGGCCCGCGCGTCCGCCTCCCATTTACCGGCGAATCTGCCAGTGCCCTTTCCGATCCTCGCGAGGGCCTGGAGCCAGGCGATGAGCGCACGCCGTTGATCTTCAAGCAGGCTGCGCCGCACGCCGAGCCGGGCCCCGCGGGCGGCCAGCTCCAGGATGAGCCGGCGCACGTCGGCCGCGGTGGCGGCGATCTGGCGCTGCAACAGCGTGGCGTCGCCCCGGCCGAGCAGGCTCTCCAACCAGGTCTGGGCCTGCCGCCACTGCCAGAGCCGCGCAAGGCCCCGCGGCTGGCCGCAGACGGCGGTGTCTCCACCGGAGCTGATGACACGGCTGGCCCAGACCGGGGCGACAGCGGCGAGACGCCCGGCCAGCTCGTCACGGCGGGCTAGGACGGGCCGCAGCCCGGTGAGCCGGGCGATCTCCTCGCGGGCCGTCTGCCATGCGGCGAAGTCACGCCGGGCCAGCGCGTCGGACAGCGCGTCCCACAGCGGGCTCGCGTCCGGCCGCCGCCGCCCGGACGCGAGAGCCGCGCGGAGCTCGTCGAGCCGCGCTGTCTGAGCCCGTTCGTCGCCACGCTTCGCGGCAGCCGTGAGCACGGTGCCGATCTCGCGCAGCTCGGCGGCGGTCGGCCGCGCCGGGGTCCGCGGAAGCACCGCACGCAGCCGGACGACCAACGCGGGCATGGCCGTGGCCTCCCAGGCGATCGCGCCGCGCAGCAGGCCGACCGCTGTTTCAAGCGAGGGGAGGAAAGCCGGTGTGCTGGCGTCCAACGGCGGCGCGTTCAGCTGCTCGACCAGCTCGGCATACCGGCGGCCCGCCGTCGCCCTGGTGGCCCGCTCGCGGATCACCGCCCGGACGGCGTCGACCTCGGCTTCGGTCCGCAGCTCAAAGCCATCGACCCGGACGGCGCTGTGAAACGTCTTCAGCCCCTTGCCGCCGAGGCGTGGAATGCCCCGGCCCGCGGCGAAGCGGGACGCAAGATCGTCGAGGAAATCCTCCTGCGACCGGGGGTCACCAGCCGGGATGACGATCTCCCTGCCGGCCATCCGGCGCCGCGTGTCAACGAGTGTGCCAGCGCATTCGGCAAGCGCCTCGGCCTGCTCCGCCCAGAACCCGGCCAGCGCCGCGGACTGGGCGACCTGACCGCGGACGGTGACAAGCCATGGCGCATCCAGCTCGGCGATGCGAGCAACCGCCTGCTGGGCGTCACCGGCGAGGACCTCAAGCGCCGGTCCACCAAGAGCGTCAACGGCTGGCAGCACCACTCCCCGCTCTTCCAGCTCGGCGAGTTCGTCGCGGAGGAGGTCGAGGACACGGTGCCGCTCGCGGAGATCCCCGGTGGACGGGATCACTGTCAGGTCCGGCAGCAGGCTGTGGGCGGCAGCCGCGTCCGCCACGTTCACCATGCCCGCAAGGCGGACCAGATCGGTGAACTCGCCGAGCGTCAGCGGCGGCCGGCGGCCAGCGGCCAGCCTGTCTGGGATGCGGTCCCATTCCGCCTCGTGACGGGCCAGCCAGGCGCTCACCTGCGCGGCCTTGGCGGGCCCTTCGGGGAGCTCGAACTCGGCGGCCTCGTCGCGGAGCAGATCCACCAGGCGCAGCTCGAGGTTCCGCTCGCGAGCGCGGGCCGCGTCAAGATCGCGAGCGAGCGCCTCAAGCGCAAGGGCCTCGGCGTCCGGTTCGATGCTGGAGACCGCGTCCATGATGGTCTGGACGGAGGCACGGAGCTCACCGAGCGCGGCCTGGCTGGAGCCGAGCACCGCGATCGACAGGTCACGCAGCTCCGCGGGTATCTTGTCGCGAAGCACCCCAAGGGCCTGCTCGTTGTACGCGGTGACCAGCACCCGCTTACCGTGGGCAACCAGATGGCTGACAAGGTTCGCGATCGTGTGGCTCTTGCCCGTACCGGGCGGGCCCTGTACGGTGACGCCCCGGGACCGCGCGAGCCGGACGGCGATACGCTGCTGATCGTCATTCGCGGGTAACGGCATGAGCAGGCGTTGCCCGACCGCCGCCCAGCCGTCGTCGCCCATGCCCGCGCCGGAGCTGGCCGCCGCGCTGTGGCCGTCGTCCGCCATGATCGAGGCAAACGCCTCGGCGAGGAGGTCGCTCTCCGCGAGAACCTGGCGCAGCTCCGTGTAGAAACGGCGATACAGCGTCGGACGTGGCCGGACGAACAGGACCCACGTGTCGGCCAGCACCGCCGCCGCGGCCGGGGCGGGCACCTCGGGACCGGGCGCGACCCGCGCGTCAAGGCCGAGCGGCGCGACAATCTGCGCATACAGATCGGCCAGGCCGTCATCAGACCACGGATCCGGCGGGATCACCCGTACCCGCTCCCGCAATGCCGCCAGCTCCTCCACCGCCGCGAGCCCCAGCAGAGGGTCGGTCTCCAGCGCGGGCAGCCCGTCCGGCTGGACCGACAGAACCCCGGTGTCCGCGTCCATCTCGATGGTCACGGGGGTGAGGAGCAGCGGATGGTTGACGGCCTCCCCTGCCGGCAACCACGACAGCACGCCGTGGCCCCACACCAGCTCGTACCTGGCGTTGTCCCGCTGTAGCCGCAACCGCAGGTCGTACAGGTGTTGATAGAGCCTTCGAGCGGCCCGTGCCGGCATGGCCCGCTCCGCCCACGGCTGCCAGTGCTCGACGACCCACCGCGCCAGCTCAGCCCGGACCTCCTCCGGGTCCTCGCCCCGCTCGGCCGCGGACGTGTCGAAGTCGAGGGGCAGCAGCGGCGGCCCGGACAGGCTGACCGTCGCGGACGACACGTGACGAGCCAGCCGCTGCGTGAGCACCGGTGCGTCCGGCTCCACCGTCTTCGGGACCGCCAGCCACGCCGGCTGGCCCGGAGCGGGGCCCAGCAGCACACCGTGCCGCACCGGGATGTCGACCGGACGAATCAGCGGCGGCTCATACTCGCTCACGCGCCGCTTCGGCGCCGCCGACGACTCCGACAGAGCCGCCAGGTAGTCCAGCAG
The DNA here is from genome assembly GCF_917627405.1 of Protofrankia sp. Cj5. Classification (NCBI taxonomy): domain Bacteria; kingdom Bacillati; phylum Actinomycetota; class Actinomycetes; order Frankiales; family Frankiaceae; genus Protofrankia; species Protofrankia sp. Cj5. The sequence goes on along the minus strand of NZ_CAKJTO010000003.1, from coordinate 26,477 downwards.
GTGCAGCGACCGTGCTTTGGCCTCGCCCTGACGCGTGCTCACGACATCCCCCGTGATCAGCTCTTTCCGTCAATCAATCTTCTGACAACAGAATGTTGTACCGGATGTGTCCGACAGTTCCGGACGACAGCTCATCCTGGCTCGTCACCACGAGCCGAGGCTGCCGCTGGCGGCTGGCCGTCCGCCGCGGCCAGCCGCGGACGCACCCGCTGCGCTGGGCGTGTCTGCTGGGCGGTTGTCGGGCACCGCTCCAGGGAACAAGCAATCGGGTGTGATCTCATCACTCGCCGTTGACGCACCAGGGGGTCCCTGCCGCCGCTCCCCTCGAGCCGCGCGCGGCCGGCAACCCGGAGATGTTCGACGATGAGGACCGTTCGGCGCGGCAGCACCGACCAGAAGGTCAGCGTCCGCAACAAAGCGACGGCGACCGGGCCGTCGCCGGACGATCCGCTGGCACCAGATCCGCTGGCACCGCTGCGAGACCGGCGTTACCTCGGGCTGCTGGCGCTTGCCGCGATCCTCGGAGCACCGGTCTCGGCCGTGGCGTATGGCTTCCTCAAACTGGTCGCCGACATGCAGGGATGGATCTTCACGGACCTTCCCACCGCCCTGGGCTTTCATGAGGAGCCGCTGTGGTGGCCGCTGCCTGTGCTCGCCCTCGCGGGCATCCTGGTCGCGCTTACCATCCGATATCTGCCCGGGCGAGGCGGTGTGTCACCAGCTGACGGTTTCACCGTGCATGGCGCGCCCGCACCGGCCGAGCTCCCGGGTATCGTGATCACAGCGCTCGCGACCTTGGGCTTCGGCGTGGTACTCGGGCCCGAAGGGCCACTGATCGCAATCGGCGGCGGCCTCGCACTGTGTGCCGTACGCCTGGCCAGGCGCGACCCGCCCGCGCAGGTCGGCGCGGTGGTGGCCGCGGCTGGCGGGTTCGCCGCGATCAGCACCCTGTTGGGTTCGCCCCTCATCGCCGCGTTCCTCCTGATGGAGGCGGTTGGGCTGGCCGGGGCGGCCCTCGAGCTGGTGCTGCTGCCCGGCCTGGTGGCCGCCGGGGTCGGCAGTCTGATCTTCATCGGTCTGAACTCCTGGACCGGCTTCGGAACCTTGTCACTGGCGATTCCCAACCTCCCCCCGGTGGGGCAGCCGACCGTGGCCGAGTTCGGGTGGGCGCTGGTCATCGGTCTTGCCGCGGCACTGGTCGGATCGGCGATCCGGCCACTGGCCCGGCTGCTGCGTTCCCCGGTCGAACGGCATGCGCTGGTGGCCACGCCGCTGGTCGGCCTGGCCATCGCGGGTCTCGCGATCGCGTACGCCGAGGGCAGCGGCAAGGACACGTCCGAGGTGCTGTTCTCCGGCCAGGACGCGCTGGGCCCGCTCATCGTCAACGGCAGCGGCTACTCGCTGGGAGCGCTCCTGCTGCTGCTCGCCTGCAAGGGACTCGCCTACAGCGCGTCGATGAGCAGCTTCCGGGGTGGGCCCATCTTCCCGGCGATGTTCCTGGGAGCCGTAGGCGGGATCGCCATGTCCCACCTGCCCGGCCTGCCCCTCGTCGCCGGGGCGGCGATGGGCATCGGGGCGATGAGCGCGGTGCTGCTCACACTGCCGATGACCTCGGTGCTGCTGGCCACCCTGCTGCTGCTGAAGGACGGTCTCACGGTCATGCCCCTGGTGATCGTGGCCGTGGTGGTGGCGTACGTGACCGCTGTCAGGCTCACTCCGCCACCGGCCAGGTGAGTCCGGTGCGGCCCGGCCATCGAGGAAAAAATCAGTTATCTTATCTATCACTTCAGGTACAAGATGGGCGGTACGACCCGAGCATCGGAGGCGCTCATGGCATCGGAGTTCGGCGGACGGGTCGCCCTGGTGACGGCCGCGGCCGGGAAGGGCATCGGCCAGGCGACGGCCAGGCGGCTAGCCGCCGGTGGTGCCCGGGTCGTCGTCACCGACATCCACGAACGGCGGACCCACGCGGTCACCGCCGCGATCGCCGCCGACCACCCGGGCACCACCGTGGTCGGGTATCCGATGGACGCCGGTGACCGCGACCAGATCGACACAGTCGTCGCCGAGGTGGCGGGCACCCTCGGCCCGGTGCAGATCCTGGTCAACAACGCCGCCGTGAACGTACTCGGCAGCATTTTCGACTACGACCCGGCCGCCTGGGACCACGTCCTGCGGGTGAACCTGACGGGCGCCTGGTACCTGTGCCGGGTGACCATGCCGGCGATGCGCGACGCCGGTGGCGGTGTCATCGTCAACATCGGCAGCTATGCCCCGGACGTCGGCGGCAACGGCATCGAGTCGCCGTACGCGATCACCAAGGGCGGCCTCAACGTGCTCACCCGCAGTTGTGCGCACGAGGGCGGCCCGCACGGCATCCGCGCGGTGTCGGTCTCGATGGGCCTGGTACGGGGAACCAAGTTCGTCGACGACCATCCCGAGCTGAAGGACATTCCCGGTGCTCTCGGGGTGCTCGCGGACCTCACGACCGCGGACGAGATCGCCGAGATGGTGGCCTTCGTCGCCTCCGACCGCGCCCGCCACCTCACCGGCGAGATCATCAACGTGTCCGGCGGCGCCTACATGCGCACCTGACCCAGCGTGGCCTCGACAGGTCGGCGCACCGTCCATGATCGGTGCATGCGTGTCGTTGTGTGCGGTTTTCGGCCGGATCGGCGTGCCCAACGACAACCAATCGCTGACCTTTCCGGGCACAGAGCGGGATACAGCCGGGCGACCTAGCGCAGGACGCAGCGGCCGCCGTCGACCATGAGAGTCGCCCCGGTCACGTAGCTCATCCCGGGGCCAGCCAGGGCGACGACGGCGCCGCCGATGTCGTGCTCGCAGTCGCCCATCCGGCCGAGGGGCACCTTCCTGAGCACGGCCTCGAAACGCTTCGGCGCCGCGTCGCGGAAGGCGGTGGCGGCAGGTGAGTCCCCGAACGGGCAGATCACGTTGACGGTGATGCCATACTGGCCCCACTCACGCGCCGCCACCTTCGTCAGGCCGCGGATCGCCTCCTTGGCCATCACGTACGAGGCGAAACCAGGATCGCCCTCGACGCCGGTCGACGACGCGAGGTTGATGATCCGCCCACCGTGCGCGGACAGGTGGGGAAAACAGGCCCGCATCGCGTGGAAGGTACCCAGGGTCCCGCTGCTGTAGCAGACCGCCAGGTCCTCGGGTGTCGTCTCCCCCAGCGGCTTGGGCGGGACAACGGTCTGCGCGTTGTTGACCAGAATGTCGACGGTGCCGTATGCCTCGACGGCCGCGGCCACCAGCGCCTCGACCTGCCCCTGGTCGGCCACGTCGCAGCCGGCTGCCAGCGCCCGGCCGCCAGCCTCGATGATCTCGGCGGCGGTGCGCTCGACCTTCGTCAGTGTCCGCCCGCCGACCGCGACAGCCGCGCCCTCCTTGGCCAGCGCGTGCGCGATACCGCGCCCGACGCCCTGGCCCGCGCCGGTCACGATCGCGACCTTGCCCACCAGCAAACCAGCGAGCTGGCCGTCCACCCGGGCCATCCGACCTCCATCGAGAACGCCCGCGCCGAGGCCTTCGCGGCCACGGCTGGCAGAGCACCTGTGTCACGGGATAGCACAAAACATATAGATGATTTAGAGCGCCCGGCGCCATCGGCCTGACCTGACCCGACCAGGCCCGGCCGGGTGCCCGGTGCCCGGCGCCCACGCCAGGCCGGCCTGGCGCTTCGGGACCGATTCATCTATAAAATCATACTGATATGATGATTACGGACCGTCCGACCGAGGCGGCCAACGGATCGCACCGAGGACCGTGACGTCCTGCTGAAGGGGATTACGCCGATGACGCCGCAGACAGCGGAGGCCTCCTCCCTCAAGACGGTCGACGAGGCCATCGACCGTCTGCTCGCCGAGCACCCGCCCGCGTCCACGCCACCAGCGGAGTTCCTGGGCGCGCAGTACGACGCGGGCCTGGCCTGGGTCTCCTTCCCGGTCGGCCGCGGCGGCCTCGACCTGGGCGTCGGGCTACAGAAGCACATCACCGGGCGGCTCACCGCCGCTGGCGCCCCCAGCGGTTTCTTCCGCAACCCGCTGGGATACGGGATGGGCGGGCCGACGGTCCTGGCGCACGGCACCGACGAGCAACAACAGCGCTACCTGCGTCCACTGTTCACCGGCGAAGAGGTGTGGTGCCAGCTGTTCAGTGAGCCCAACGCGGGCTCGGATCTGGCGTCGCTGGCCACCGTCGCCGTCCGCGACGGCGACGAATGGGTGATCAACGGGCAGAAGGTGTGGACATCCTGGGGCCACGTCGCCCGATGGGGGATGCTCCTCGTCCGTACCGACCCGTCAGTCGTCAAGCACCGCGGCCTGACCTTCTTCCTGTGCGACATGACAGCCCCGGGCGTCGAAATCCGGCCGTTGCGGCAGCTGACTGGCGACGCCGAGTTCAACGAGGTCTACCTCACCGACGTCCGGCTGCCGGACGCGCAGCGCATCGGCGGGGTCGGGCAGGGCTGGGGGGTGGCGCTGACCACGCTCAACAACGAGCGCTACATGCTCAGCGACGGGCTCTCCGCGCGGCCCGCGGTCGACGCGGCGATCGGGCTGTGGCGGGAGCGTGCGGACACCTCCTCGGCGCAGGCGCGGGTGCTGCGCGACCGGCTGCTCGACCTGTGGATACAGGTCGAGGTCACCCGGCTCACCGTCCTGCGCGCCGACACCGACCGCGAGCGCGGCGGGACGGGCCCGCAGGGCTCCGTCGCGAAGCTCGCCACAACACAGCTGAACAAGCGGGCGACAGAGCTGTGCGTCGACCTGCTCGGCGCGGCCGGCATGCTCTACGACTCGTACGACACTCGTGAGTTCGACATTCAGGACGCCGCCGAGCAGGGCGGCCCGGTCCGTGCCTTCCTGCGGGCCCGTGCCAACACGATCGAGGGTGGCACGTCGGAAATCCTGCGGACCACCCTCGGCGAGCGGGTATTGGGGCTGCCCGGGGACATCCGAGTCGACAAGAACCTGCCCTGGACCGCGGTCCGCCGCTCCTGACCGGGCGAAACAGCGACCAGCCGGCACAATCGACACACATACCGGCCGCCATGCCCCCACTATCGAAACGTCGATATCCGATGTCGACGTTTCGATACTGGCCGTTCGACATCAACCTTTTAGAGCGTGTTTGAGATCGGGCTTTCGATCAGTGAGCCGCGTCCAGGCGCCCCCTGGCAAGGCGGAAGGCCGAAGCGATACCGGATGAGTTGTATCGGTTTGGCCGACAACGCGGCCAGGGGCACTTGGGCGCGGTGAGCCGGAATGACGATCTCAAACACGCTCTTAGAGCGCTCCGGCAACAGGGGACGCGGCGTCGCGGGGTTGGGGCACGCTCGCATCATCGCTCCCCGTCCATCGCCGCGCGATGCACGGGTACCCCGGCTCGTCAGTCGCCACCCAGCACCTCCGGTGGCTGTCTCCGCCGCCTCGCGATGCACGCACCCCAGCCCCGCTCCTTGACCCGCACCCCTATTGCCGGGCGCTCTTACCCGCGGTGTACACGGCCGCGTACGAAACGAGCTTGCGGATGCTGATGGCGATCCAGGAGTTGCCGACGACATCGCGGGCGAAGCTGTCCCGATCAGCACGGTGCGGGCGGCCCAGATAGCTGCTCAGCCCCAGGTTGTTCACCAGGTAATCGATCCGGCCGAACTATCGACCCGGCCGAACTTCCGCGTGGCCGCGGCGACCAGGGCCGCGGCCGAATCCGGCTCGGCCGCGGCCGCGATGGCGGCGGCCACGCTCACCCCGGCGGCGGCGAACTACGCCCGGGTATTCTATAGATCATTTTCATGACGGGCGTTGAGGACGACGCTGGCGCCCTCCGTCACCAACCGCCAGGCGATCGCCCGCCCGATCCCCCGAGACGACCCGGTGACGATGGCCACACACCCGCTGAAACGTCCGTTCACAACCAGCCCCTGGTATGCGCGGAGTTCCATGACAACATCCGCTTGACAGACGTGACGTAAAATAATAACACTAATTTAAAAATTAGTGAGGCTTTCGAGAGCGGTCAACCGGCACTGGAGGGCGCTTCCTCCGACGGGACACGGCGACCCGGAGACCTGCAGACCTGGGCCACCGGCGGCGCGCGATGGCACGATCGCGCCACCGCTGGCCCCTGGCGGGAACTAAGGAGTGGGCATGGACAAGATCTGGGCGAACTCGGGAGATTCGCACCTGTTGGAGCCGGTCGACCTGTGGACGTCAAGGCTGCCGGCGCACCTGGCGGACCGCGCTCCACGCACCGAACGGGGCGACCGGCACGAAACAATCTACGTCGACAACGTGGTCCAGCGACGGGCGCTCAACGACTTCATGGACTCGTTCCGTCCCCCGGGCGCCTACGACCTCAAGCTTCGCCTCCAGGACATGGATGCCGAGGGCATCTGGGGGCAGCTCGTATTCCCGTCGATGGGCCTGTGGACCGTCCTGATCACCGATCGGGAACTCGCCGCCGCCTCCGTGCGGGCGTACAACGACTGGTGCCGCGAAGAGATCATGGATGGCTCGCCTCGCATCGTCGGCGCCGCGCTCCTGTCGATGGCCTCCATCGAAGACGCCGTGGCCGAGATCGAGCGGGTCGCCGGGATGGGGTTCCAGTGCGTGTTCCTGCCCACCGTCGTCCCCGACGGGCAGGAGTACGCCCAGGAGCTGTGGGAGCCGGTCTGGACCGCGGCTGAGGAAGCAAACCTCCTGATCGCCTTCCACATCGGTACCGGCTCGGACGCCAAGGCGTTCCGCGGTCCTGGAGCGGCTGTCATCAACTACGTGGAAACGACCTTCCCCGGCATGCGGGTCGTCACCCACCTGGTCGGCGCGGGCGTGCTCGACCGTCACCCGCGCCTGCGGATCATGATTGCCGAAGGTGGGGCGTCATGGGTGCCGGCGCTCGCCGACCGGATGGACGAGGGCTACCGCCAGCACGGCAACTGGGCGCTGCCCAAGCTGTCGGTGCTGCCGAGCGAGCTGATCTACCGGCAGGTCTACACGTCCTTCCAGCACGATGTGAGCGCTGTTCCCGCGGTCACCGCCATGGGTTACCGCAACGTCATGTGGGGTGACGACTACCCCCACCTCGAGGGTACCTACGGCCACACCCAGCAGACGCTGCACGACCTGTTCCAGGATGTCCCGGACGAGGTACGCCACACCATCACCCTGGACACCTTCCGCACGCTGTTCACCGTGCCGGACCGGGTCGAGGCCTGAGGCCTGAGGCCTTCCGGACCTCGGCACAGGCGGCCTGACCACAGGACATGGCCAGGCCGCCTGCCCAGGCCACGGCCACGGCAACGGCAACGGCAACGTGGAGAAGCCCCGGACGCAACCGCCTCCGGGGCTTCTCCACGTTCAACGCCGGCCCGCGCCAGCCCGCGACCGCGGGGTCAGGCGTGCGCCTGGGCCAACGGCGCGCCGGACAGATAGGACTGCGCGATGTCGTCCAAGCGGCCGCGCAGGTCCTGCGCGGTACCGCTGAGCGCGATCCGGCCGCGGCTCATCACATAGGCCCGGTCGGCGAACTCAAGAGCCTTCGCGATGTGCTGCTCGACGAGGAGCACGCCCACACCGCCGTCCGCGGCCTGCCGGACCGCACGCAGCAGCCGTGTGACAACCAGCGGTGCCAGCCCGAGCGAGAGCTCGTCGGCCAACAGCAGGCTCGGGCCACGGCCCAGCGCTCGGGCCAGGGCCAGCATCTGCTGCTGGCCACCGGAGAGCAGCCCGACCCGCCGTCCGCGGAACTCGGCAAGCTCCGGGAACACGTTGAACGCGAGCGCCAGGTCACTCCCGCTGACCCGCAGGTTCTCCTCGACGGTCAGGCTCATGAACACCGACCGCTCCTCGGTGACCAGGCCAAGGCCCGCCCGTGCGCGCCGGTGCAGCGGGGCCTTGGTGACCTGGCCGTTCACCCGGACCTCCCCGCCGAGAACAGGCAGCTCACCACACAGCGTGAGCAGTGTGGTGGTCTTGCCCGCGCCGTTCGGGCCGAGCAGCGCGACAACCTCGCCCGGCTCCACGTGTATGTCGAGGTCGCGCACGACCGCGAGCGAACCGTAGCCGGCCGACAGTCCTATCGTTTCGATCAACGCTGGCATCGTGTGCTCCTCAGCCGACCCTCGGGGCGGCACGATCATCAAACTCTCGCGTCATACTTTTTCGGACTGAATCAGCTTCTTGGCGGCATGCGGTTTCGGTGACCCGGCCCGCTCACCGGGCCTGCGGGAGTCAGCCGGGGCCGCGTCGGCCGGCTCCCCGGCCGGCTCCCCGGTCGGCTCGGCGGTCGGCTCGGCGGTCGGCTCGGCGGTCAACTCACCAGCCGGCTCGGCAGTGGAGCCGGCGGTGTCGCTGTCCTCCCCGAGATAGGCACGGATCACATCGGGATTGGTCCGGATCTCCTCAGGTGCCCCTTCGGCGATCTTCCGACCGAAGTCGAGCACCGCGATGCGGTCGCAGATACCGAGGACCAGCGGAATGTCATGCTCGATCAGCAGAACGGCGGTGTTGCGCCGCTCGGCGATCCCCCGGATGACCGTCCCGATCTCGGCGCTCTCATGGGAGTCCAGACCGGCGGCCGGCTCGTCGAGGAACAGCACGTTCGGATCAGCGAGCAGCGCCCGGGCCACGCCGACGAGCCGCGCCCGGCCATGCGGAAGCTCAGCGGGCTTGCTGTCCAGCAGATCCGTCAGCCCGAACTCCTCGATGATCTCTTCCATGGTGACGGACGGACGCTGCCGCCCAGGACGGATCATGTCGGTGAAGTAGTACCCCGGCGCCTGGGTGTCCGCGGCGGCGAGCAGATTCTCCCGGACCGTCATGTCCGGGAACAGCTCGACCGCCTGGAAGGACCGGGCCAGCCCGGCCCGTGCCCGCCGTACCGGCGACCATCCGGCGATGGGCTTCCCGTCGAGCAGCACCTCACCCGACGTCGGCTTGGTGAAGCCGGTGACGATGTCCAGCAAGGTCGTCTTGCCCGCGCCGTTGGGGCCGATCAGCCCCAGCACCTTGCCCGGCTCAACGCGCAGGTTGACGTCGCTGAGCGCCTGCACCCCACCGAAACGGACGCTGAGATTACGCACCTCAAGAACCGCGGGCTCACGGCGACGGCTGGCGGCCGGACTGTCAGCGGCAGCGCCGTCGGCTCCGTCGGCTCCGTCGGAAGCGGCGGTCGCGCCGGTCGCGGTGGTACCAGCGGGCGCCGCACCGTCCACAGCCGGCGCTGGTGCCGATCCGCCGCCGCGCAGCCGTGCGACAAGTGCCTGATAACCATCGGAGTTGAGTTTGGCGATCCCGTCCGGGGCCTGGAAAAGTGTCAGGATGACGCCACCACCGGCGATGAGGGGCAGCCAGCCGCTGATGTCACCGAGCGAATCAACGATCTTCGCCGTGACACCGCCCGCAATCATGGTGGCGCCGGCCAGGCTGCCCGACGCCCAGCCAATACCGCCAATCACCGCATACATGACGACGTTGATGGACCCGAACACGTCGAACTGAGTGAAGACCACGGTCGGGCTGCGGAACCCGGTGAGGATCCCGCCGATCGCGCCGATCGCGGCGGCCAGGCCGAAAGCGTAGAGCTTGGCCCCGTAGACCCCGATGCCGATCGACGCGGCAGCCCGCTCATTGCTGCGGATCGCCAGCAGCCGCCGACCGGTGCGGCCACGCCGCACATTGGCCACGAGGAGACCGAGCAACACCAACATGATCAGGACAAGAGTCGCGTAGCGCCGAGGGTAGGTGATCGGGTCGAGGTCGACACCGAACAGGGACGGCGTCCCGACATTGGTCCCGTCAAGCCCGCCGGTAAGCTCACCGTTACCCAAGATCATATTCTGGATCACCAGTGCCAGGCCGAGCGTGGCGACCGCGAGGTTAACCCCACGGGTACGCAGTGCGGGCAGCGCCACAATGAGACCGGCCGGTATCGCGGCAAGAACACCGACGAGTGCCGCCAGCCAGAATGGCCACCCCGACGCGGCGACCAGCCGGGCCGCGACCCAGGCACCGAAGCCGGCCAACGCCCACTGACTGAGCGAGAGCTGTCCAGCGTAACCGGTGACGACGACGACGGACAGCACGAGCACCGCCGCGATGAAGGTCGTGGCGAGCGAGTCGACCCAGTCGGTAGGCACTGTCCAGACGAGCAACGCACCCGCGGCGATCGCCGGAATGAGCAGCGGCAGGTTCACCCGTCCTGGACCGGGCAACGGCAACCGCACGGGAAGGTCACCGCGGGCGGGCCGGGCACGTCCACCGAGAGTGAGAATGACGATAATCAACAGGAACGGTACGGAATCCGCGAGCCCGGTGACGTCGGCGAGGTAGCGTCCGACCTCCGCCTGCACGACACCGAGCAGCATGGCGCCGCCGATCGTGAGCAGGAAGGACGAGAAGCCTCCGACCAGCGCCGCCGCGAGCGCGGGAACGACAAGCAGGGTGAGTGCACCCGCGGACAGTCCGGTGATGGGCGCGAGGAAGATCGCGGCGGTGGCGTACAGCGCGCCGCCGACGCTCCAGTTCACCAGCTCAATCATGGATGTCGACCATCCGGAGGCCGCTGCCGTGCGCCGGTTCTCCGCCACCGCCGTGGTCGCGAGACCGAACCGGGTCCGGGAATAGATCAACCACAGGACGGCCGCGAGCACGATCAGAAGACCGATGAGGACGATACGGTCCTTACCGATGACCAACGAGCCGGTCACGTGGACCGCCTTGGTCGGCAGGATCGACTTCACCAGCTCCTGCGCGGACCCCCAGACAAGCACCACCACGCCCTCGAGGAACAGCAGGACTCCGAGCGTGGCGATGAGCTTGACCAACGCGGAGGCCCGGCGCAGCGGGACCATGACCAACAGGTGGGTGGCACCACCCAGCGCCGCCCCGAACGCGATACTCAGCACCAGCGCGGCGATCCAGTTCACATGATGGGTGTCGCGCAGGTCATAGAAGACGAAGGCGGCGAAACCGCCCGTCACGCCGCTGGCGAAGTTCAGTACTCCGGAGGCTCGGAAGACCAGCACGATCCCGAGCGCGGCCAGCGCGTACAAGCTGCCCGTGCCAAGACCCAGCAGGGCAAAGCGGAGGAAATCCACGTCGGAAAGCCTTTCTGCCGAGAACGCGGGTATGCCGGCGCACCCGGCCGCGGGAGGAACCGCGGCCGGGTGCCGAAACAGCCGCGGTTAGGAGCTGCCGAGGACGTTGAATGCCTGGTTGTCGAACAGTGGTGTACGGGTACCGTTTTTGACCTCGGAGAAGTACACACTGGTGGTGAAAATCCGGTTACCGTCGAACAGAACCTTGATCGGCTTGGCGAAGTCCACCTTGGGCAGCGGCGAGAAGTCGATCTCTCCGGCGGTGTTCAGAGCATTAGCCAGGCTCTCCCCGTCGATCGTGGTCAGCTTCGCCGCGTACTGGGCCACCAAGTGGACGGTCGCCCACGCGGTCATGGCACCTTCGCTGCGGGTGTCAGCGGCAACACCGGCGGCATCCAGCTCGGAGTTGAACTGCTTGATCGCGGGAATGGTGGTATCGCTGGCCGGTGGCATCGAACCAACCAGCACCAGCCCGTCCGCGGCCGATCCAAGCGTTTTGATCATTTTATCCTCGATGACCGTAGCGCCGTAGGCGGTCGTGACCTTGGAGCCCGCCTGCGAGAGCGCCTGCAACAGCTTGGACGCCTGGCTCGAGCCCAGCACCATGTCGATGCAGTCGGTGGTGCCGCTGGTCAACGTGGCCGCGCTGGTCGTCAGGTCGGTGGCAGTCGGCGCGATCGGCACAGTCTTGTTGATGTTCAGGTTGAACGACTTGAGGCCGATGCCGAAGAAGGAAGCCGAGTTGCGTCCAGCCGCGATGTCGACGACCGCGACGGCCGGATCCTTCTTACCCAGCTTGCCACAGGCCGTCCCGCCACCGGCGATGTTGACCGCGCCGCTGCCGAACGGGAAGGAGTACGGGCTCTTGAGCTCACTGGCGCTGCTCGGTACTTCACCGATCGCCGGGATCTTCGCCTTCTCCAGGATCGGCATGTACCGGTCGCCGGTGCTGGAGTTGGCCGTCACGAACAGGTACTTGCCCTGAACGGCCTGGGTCGCACAATCAGCGCCCTTGTTCGGGTCGAACTGGTCATCGCAGGCGGTGACCTCCAGCGGCCGGCCCTTGATACCGCCGGCCTTGTTGATTGCTTGAGCCGCGGCCTTCACCGCCGCGGGGACTCCCGGGTAGCTGTCGGACGGGCCTGACAGCGCCTGGATCGTCATGATCTTTATGGGTTCGCCGGAAAGCTTGGTCGCCGACCCCGACGCGGCACTCCCGTCATTCGACGAAGAACTACCGCATGCGGCCAGCGCGAGGGCACCGGCAAGCGCTACGGCGAAGGGTGCCTTCGAGCGGACTTTCATGATCCTCCTTGAGAAGGGTAACTGAATCACCGAACGCAACAGTATGAATCGCTTAATCGGATAGACATTTCTACAGTGCGCGAAGTGTGACCTTTGACACCACACCCGTCAAGTCCCAGACTCACCGCATGCCCGGAAATCCACGAATATGACTCTTGGTGTCAGTACCAGCACAATCTGGTCCACCTGCGCGGTCAGCGGAGCCGGCTCGGCAAGGGCCTAACCGCGCGCGATCGCCGAGGCCGCGGCCATGGTCTCCGCGCTCAGCTCCCACTCGGCGGCGGCGACGTTGGTGCGGAGCTGCGCCGGCGAGGTCACGCCAGCGATCACCGATGCCACCGCGGGTTGCGCGATCAGCCAGGCGATCGAGAGTTCCAGGAGGGTGTGCCCGTCCTGGCCAGCCAGCCTCTCGAAGGCCTCAAGGCGGTCGTGTGTGCGCTCGGAGAGGATTTTCGCCGCCACCGCAGGGGCTACATGATCTCCGAGGCGGGTGCCCGCGGGGGGAGCCTGCCCCCGGCGATACTTGCCGGTGAGAACTCCGGAGGCGAGGGGGAAGAACGGAAGAAACGCCATGCCCTGGGCGGACGCTGCTGGCACGGTGTCGGAAAGCGCCTGCGGCCGCAACAGATTGAGCCGGTTCTGGACGCTGGCGAACGGCCTCAGACCATGATCGTTCACGGCGCGCGCCGCCTCGTCGATCTGGGCGGTGGCCATGTTCGCACACCCGATCTCCCGGGCCTTGCCCGCCTGAACGAGGCCCTCCAACGCACCGAGGGTCTCCTCGATCGGCACGGACGGGTCGGGGAAGTGCAGCTGGTAGAGGTCGATACGGTCGGTGCGCAGCCGCCGCAGGCTCGCCTCGACGGCCGTCGTGATCCAGCGGGGGCTCGCGCCGCCTTCGCCGGGCGCCGCGCCGTAGCGCGACCCGAACTTCGTCGCGATCACGACTTCGTCGCGGCGGGCGGCCAGCAGACGCCCGAGCAGCTCCTCGGACGCGCCGGCACCGTACTCGTCAGCCGTGTCGAAGAAGGTCACGCCGCTGTCGGCGGCGGCGGCGAGGATGGCCGCGGTCCTGGTCTCGTCGCAGGTGGTGCCGAGCTGGTTGCAGCCCAGCCCCACGACCGAGACCTCCAGGCTACCGATCCTTCGGGTACGCATTCCCGTTCCTTCCCCGTCCGGCACCGCTGTCGGCACCGGTACCGGCATCCGCTACAGCCATGCCGGTCCTCCTCGTGGTTCGCGGCGGTACGTCATGAGCCCAGGAGTGCCAGCGCGCTCTCGATCAATCCGGGGATGGCCCGCGCGTAGCGCTCAGCGGACGGGTCCGGGCTGGGCCGCCGCCGGTTGTGCTTGACGATGAGAGACAGCGTGGCCGCCGACTTGAAGTGGACCAGTGCGTCGAACCAACGCAGATCGGCCACGGCCGTGCCCCGGGCCTGCTCGTAGGTGTCCAGGACGGCAGCGGCGGACGGGACGCCCGGCGGGTCGAAACGCGCGATCGGGCTGCCCATCACCCCACACATGGACAGAAACCAGGCCAGGTCCAATCTGGGATCGCCCACCGTCCAGATCTCCCAGTCGATGACGGCGGTGATGTCGCCGCCGACGGCGAGCATGTTGCCCAGGCGCCAGTCACCGTGCACCACGACCGGGGCGAGCTCCGCCGGCAGCCGGGCGCGCAGTGCCGCGGCACACTCCGAGTGGCGCGGCCGCAACGCCTGTTCGACCGTGTCCAGCGCGCGCTCCCACCGACCGACCTCATCCGCCAGGGACACCGGCCGCTCATCCCCCAGGCCCACCGACACCGGCGAGATGGCCTGCATCGCCGCGAGCATGCGCGCCGCCGCGGCGAAGCGGCCCCGCACCGCCGCGGGTGCGAGCGGCGCCCGCGGCGTATCCATGATCGGCTCGTAGGAGTCCCCGTCGATGAAGTCCATCGCGAACAGCGGTGGGATTCCCGGCGGGTGCCCCGGGTCGCCGAAGAGCACCCGGGGCACCCGGATGTCCGGCACGGCAGCCAACGCGCGCAACAACCGGGCCTGTCGTAGAACGTCCCGGTTGCGGACCGGAGACACACCGGGCGTGGCAACCTTGAGCACGACCCGGCGGCGTCCACCGGCGGCGTCCACCAGTGACGCGGCGAAGGTGTGGCCCGACTGGCCGCCGGTGAGCTCGACAAGATCCTCGACCGCCACCTCGCCCGCCGGGCCACCGGCACCCGCACCCGCACCCGCGGCAGCGGCAGCGGCTGAACGCACCCGCCGAGCGAGCTCGTCGAGGTTGATGACCGGCGTCGCGGCAGGCCGCATGGTCACGCCTGGCTCGTCGTGGGTGCCACGCCCCAGGTTGCGAGCACCTCGCCGACGCTCGTCGCCACCGGGCCGGGTGGGGTGGACGCGGGTGTGCGGCTGAAGCGCGGGGCGGGCGCGGGACGCACCGCTCCCCCGCGGTCGGTGAAGGTCCCGCGGTGGGCGATGTGCGGATGCGAGGGCGCCTCGTCCATCGACAGCACCGGGGCGAAGCAGGCGTCGGTGTGCTCCAGCAACGCGCACCACTCGTCCCTGGTCCGCGTTCTGAACACGTCGGCGAGCCGGGCCTTCATCGGCCGCCAGCCGCTCTTGTCCCACTGTGTCGCCGCGTCGACCGGGTCGATCCCGATCAGCTCCAGCAGGATGCGGTAGAAGTTGTTCTCTATCGCGCCGACCGCGATGTGACGGCCGTCGGCGGTCTCGTAGACGTTGTAGAAGGGCGCGCCGGTGTCCAGGGTGTTGGTGCCCCGCGGGCCATCCCACGTCCCGGACGCACGCATCTCGTGCGTCATCATCATCATCAGCGCTGCCCCGTCGACCATGGCCGCGTCAACGACCTGACCGAGCCCGGACGCCCTCGTCTCGAACAGCGCGCACATCACCCCGAAGCCGAGCAGCATCCCGCCGCCACCGAAGTCACCGACGAGGTTGAGCGGCGGGACCGGCGCCTGTCCCTCCCGACCGATCGGGTCCAGCGCCCCCGCGAGCGCGATGTAGTTGATGTCGTGGCCGGCCGCCCGAGCATAAGGACCCTCCTGGCCCCAACCGGTCACCCGCCCGTAGACGAGCCGAGGGTTGCGGGCAAGGCAGACCTCGGGGCCGACACCGAGACGCTCGGCCACGCCCGGTCGGTAACCCTCGATGAAGACATCCGCGGCGTCGGTGAGCGCGAGCACCGCGGCCACCCCCGCTGGATCCTTGAGGTCGACGGTGACGGTCCGCCGGCCGCGGGCCAGCAGCGCGGACGCCGGCTCGGCCTGCGCGCCGGGTGAACGGTCCACCGAGACGACGTCGGCTCCCATGTCGGCGAGCAGCATCGCGGCGAACGGCCCAGGCCCCTGGCCGGCGAGTTCCACAACGCGCACCCCTCGCAGTGGCCCGCCGGTTAATGTCCCGGTCGTCTGTTCCTCGGTTGCCTGTTCCTCGGTCGTCTGTTCCTCGGTCATCGCCCGCCCATCCTGTCGGCCCGCCCATCCTGTCGGCCTGTCCGGTGTCCGGTGCCGTGCCATCGGCCGGTGGCACAGCACGCTGCCCCCGCTCACGTGTTCACGTGTTCACGTGTCGCCGAAGACGGGCGCGCGCCTGGCGAGGAAGGCGGCCTCCGCCTCGCGGCAGTCCTCGGTCAGGCTGGCGAGGATCTGGGTACGGTTCTCCAGCTGCATCGCGGCGTCGAGGCTCGGGGCGTCGATGTTCTTCCAGAGCACCTGTTTGGTCATCCGGACCCCGAACGGGCTGTTGGCCATGATCGCCGAAGCGATCGACAGTGCCTCGTCCAGTACCCTGCCGTCGTCGACGACCCGCAGCACCAAGCCGTTGTCCCTGGCCTCCAGCGCGTCGATCAACCGACCGGTCAGCATCATCTCGGCTGCCGCCGTCGGCCCGACGATCCGGGGCAGGAAGTAACTGGTGCCCATGTCCGCGCCGGACAGACCGATACGCACAAAGGCCACGTTGAAGCGGGCGGAGCTCGCGGCGAGCCGGATGTCCGCGGCCAGCGCGAGGGCCAGCCCCGCGCCCGAAGCTGGGCCGTTGACCGCGGCGATGACCGCCTGCGGCAACTCGTGGATGGTTTTGATCAACTGAGCCGCCCGGGTCTGCCAGGCCATCCCGAACTGGATCCGGCCGAGATCCGACGCGGCGGGGTCCGCGCCGAGGTCGCGCAGGTCCTGCCCTGAGCAGAAGCCCCGGCCCGCACCCGTGATCACCAGGACCCGGGTCGAGACGTCCCGGGACAGGGCGTCGACGATCTGTTCGATCTCGTCGTACATCTTCAGCGTGATGGCGTTCAGCCGGTCCGGCCGGTTGAGGGTGAGGACGGCGACGCGCGGAGCCACTTCCTCGAAGCTGATGGTCTCCAAACTGCCGGTCTCCAACGCTTCAGCGCTCCTTCGGCCGGGACGACGCCGCCCCCACAACAACATGTGCGACCGGCCGTCCATGTCAGGGGGATGGCATCGCAACGGTGGCTGCCGACGCTACGCTTTCGCGTACTTGTAGTGCAATGCGTTTGATAGTCTAACTTTAAAAATGCAGGCTTCCGCCCTGATTGACAACGATCCAGCGTGCTGTGCTGACCGCCCGCCAAGCGTCTCCCGCTCCCGCTCCCGTAGCTCATGGCTCATAGGAGGAAACGGCCCATGCCACCCGTCGCGGTCATGTTCACCTTCTCGGTGCCAGCGGACAAGATCGACGATGCGATCGGGATCCTGGGCGAGATCAGCGCGGCCATGAAGGCCGAGGAACCGGCCGTCCTGATGCACGTCTCCCACCAGCGGGCCGACAAGCCGGGTTCGTTCGCCTTCTACGAGCTATACCCCGACGAGACAGCGTTCAAGGCCCACGGCAAGGGTCCGATCATGAAAGCGGCCGGTAGCCGGCTCAACGCCCTGATGGAACAGCCGGGCAAGGGCTTCATCCTCAGCCCCGTCACCGGCGTCGGCCTGCCCACCTCAGCGCGCCCCTGAGCGTCCCGACCCTCCGACCCTCCGACCGAGTTTTATACAAGCCTGCCTTGACAGGGTGGTATAAAACTACTCGTGACTGTGAGTCGCGAGCAGCTCCGCCGTGAAGCGGACAGGGCGATCGACGAGGTGCTCGCGGGACGGGAAGCGTGCGAGCTGGAGTCGCAGACACTCGACTTCAAGGAGCTGAAGCGTCCCGCGGGCAACGACCGCGACCTGCTGAAGGCCGCGGCTGCCGACCTCGCCGAAGCTGTGGCCTGCCTGGCCAACAGCCGGGGCGGGACGGTCATCGTCGGGGTGCGCGACGATGGGGCTGGGCCCGCGGCCATCGTGGGCGTACCCACCGACCTCGACATAGACGATCTTCGCCATCGAATCTGGCAGCACACGTCGCCATCCTTGGTAGTCGATATTGATGGATGGGCACTTCCTGCGTGAGTACGCGGTGCTGGACAGCAGCGGACATCTCACCCGGGGAGGTGCCCTGCTGTTCAGCAACCTGCACCCTTTCGCCGCTGATCCGACAATCCAGTGCCTACGGCGGCGGACGCCGGCCGGTCCCCTTACCCGTCCATCATCAGTTCACCGAACTCCCCTGATTGTCGCCCTGACCGATCTTCTTCGGAATATTGACGCAATCAACGAGACCACGTCGGTCACACTGCCCACCGGCGTGCAACAACAACTCGAAACGACTCCCGGCCCGGCCGCGCGCGAAGCCGTGGTCAACGCAATCGCGCACCGCGACCACCGGCATCCTGAGCCGGTAAGGGCGTGCTCCAGCGCACGGCCGACTCGCCGGCCCGCGGACCGACCGTCAGGTACGAAGCCGGGCCGGCGTTTCCACAACGCGGCAGCCGCCGCCGATGAAACCGAGGGATGCGGGTCACTGTGAGCGCGCCAAGACCACCCACGACAACCACATGACCGAACGCCCCTACATCCTGCTGTCGGCCGCCACATCCGTGGACGGCTATCTCGACGACACCACCAACCAACGGCTGATAATCTCCAACAAGGCCGACCTCGACCGGGTCGACGAAGTCCGTGCCAGCGTCGACGCCATCCTGGTAGGCGCGAACACCATCCGCCGCGACAACCCCCGGCTACTGGTCCGCTCGATAGCCCGCCGCACCGGCCGGATAACCCGCGGCCTACCCGAAAACCCCATCAAAATCACCCTCACCAGTCGCGGCGACCTCGACCCTACCGCCAGCTTCTTCACCACCGGGCCAGCCGAGAAAATCGTCTATGCCACGACCCCCACCGTGAACAAGACCCGCGAGCACCTCACCGGCGTGGCATCCGTCGTGGACGCCGGGAACCCACTCGACCTCCACACCCTCCTGGCCGACCTCGCCACGCGCGGCGTACGCCGGCTGATGGTCGAGGGCGGCGGCACCATCCACACCCAGTTCCTCACCGCCGGGCTTGCCAATGAGATCCACCTGGTGATCGCACCGTTCTTCATCGGCGACCCGGCCGCACCCCGCTTCGCCGGCACCAGCACCTTTCCCCACCACCCCGGCCACCGGATGACACTGGCCGAGGCCCGTCAGCTCGACGACGTCGTCTTCCTGCGCTACCTGCTCGGCTGACTTCTCTTCCCGAGCGACACCGCGATCCGCTTAGAGCGCCCGAGAATAGGACTGTCCGGCTCGCGGCTCCCCGCATCCCGCCCGGCCACGTTGTCGTCAGTCGGCGCCCACCACCAAGGCGCCTTCCTCCTCCGCCTTGCCGGACCGGGCACGGATGAGCCGCTCACTGACCGAACGCCCTATCCTCGGGCGCTCTTAGCCGTTGACGGACCAAGCGGTGCCGGGAGATCGATCATCGTTCATCACTTGGCGCTTTGCTCGCACCAGGTCATGACAGCAGGCCGTTCTCGCCGGCCCACTTCTCGAATCCGCCAGCTTCAAAGGGCAGGCGGTACTCCCCGCTAAGCAGATCGTCGGCAAGCGCGGATACGAGCTCCACCGTGAGTAGCCCAAGCCGGATCGCCTCGCATAACAGCGACAGTGTCGGACGTAGGGCCACTTTGTGTGTCGCTGCGGCTCGGCGTCCAGCGCCGTCATCGATCACGGCGATGCCGCCCACGGTGGAGGCGAGTGCGAGAACTCCCGCTTCCCCGCGGTTGCGGTCCTGCCATACCAGCAGCGCGGAGAAGTCAGCAAACGCCTTGATCTCCTCTTCGGTCCGAAGTTCCCGATGCTCGAGCCAGGTCGCATCCAGCACGGCCTGGATGCGACTGTCGCGGGTTGCTCCCGTGCGTAACTCGTCCACGACCGTGTCAGGTATGAGTGCGGTCCGTTTTCCGACGACGGCCTTCAGGACTCCGAGCCAGTTATGCCGCGCAAAATGCATCAGCGGCCCGGTATCGAATACGAGAATCCCCTCCACACCCATGCTGTTATGACACGAACTTCCAGATAGCACTCTCCGGAAGCTGTGGCAGCGCGGGTAGGTCCTCTTCGTCCCAGACCTCGAAAAGGAGATCGATTGCTCGGGCCGGGGACACCGTTTCACCGCGGTACAGCCTCAGCACCGATTCCTCGTATTGTCTGGCGAGCGAAGGCGCGACAAGCTCGTCGTGGACAAGCAGATTGAACTCGACGATATCGGCTCTGGTCGTGCGCACGGAACGGATCCGATGGGCCTCGTCCTGCTCGATCTGCCCGAGATCCAAAAGACGGCGCGCCAAGGTGGACATGTCGACGCGGAAAGCGCTCGCGACCCTGACCGCGGCGGCACGCAGGTCGTCGCCGTGGCCACGCAGGTCGGTCCACATCTGGCGTAGCCCCGCCGCGGGTAGCAGAACAGCCCTTGCGAATTGGTCGAGGCGGGTTTCCCAGGTGTTGCCGTCGTCCTGCTCGGCGATGCGCCAATCGACCGTGTATGCGTCGGCGAACAGATAGTGGCCCAGTTCGTGCGCGAGGGCCAACCTGCGCCGCCCCACACGAAGATGCCCGTTGACAACAGCGACGCCTCCATGGGCCAACAGGATCGATGCGGCGTCCGCGGCCTCCGGCCCCAGATCGAAGGCGAAAGCCAGTAGACCAAGGCGGCCCACACGGATGGACGTGTCCAGAAATGACTCCGTGTCGTCGAGACCGAGAAGTAGGCGTACCTGCGAAGCACAGCGTTCCGTTTCGCCGCTTGTCTTCGGCCGCCACAGCTGTGGTGGAGTGTCAAGACTCCATCGATCGTCATGCTGTATGGCAAACTCGACGTTGCGTGCCACCCGATCGACCATCCGGTCGATGGCGGGGCTCGTGGCACCTGGTTCCCACAGGTTGCGGTGCGACACGATCGCGGTGGGCGGGTCCGTGACGAACCACTCGATCCGCTCACCAAGCGTGTCGGCGATGCGGGCAAGCTCGATCGCGGACACCCGACGCGTCCCGTTCTCAATCTTGGTAAGTGCCGAGCGGTCGAGGAACACAGCCGACGCGAGTTCGGCCTGCGTCAGCCCTGAGCGTTCGCGAGCGCCAGCGATGCGCTTACCCATGGTGCGGGGGTCTGCAGCGGTCACATGTGCGATTCTAGAACATCAAACAGAACGGCTGCTGCTGTGGTGCGCGACGCGGGCTCCGCCTCCTCAGCCCGCCCCGCTCTGATCCGCCGCGACAGCCCTCGGCGGCTGGTCCGCTCGGCGACCCGGCCGCCCCCCGCTTCGACGCCGACCGGGCTCGACGCACCGGACACGGCGGGCTGAAGGCAGCCGTTACTCCGCGCGGAGGACAAGGCCGTGCGCGTTGAAGAAGAAACCGCCAGACGTGAGGATCGCTGTGCCCGCGCCGAGGACCTGACGCTCGCCAGCCTCCCCCCGCAACCGCAGAACGGCTTCACGAATGTGCCCCGCGCCCTGCCATCCCACCGGGCCACGTGGCTACCTCCGCGGGGCCTACCCCAGCGCAGGGCCGCCGCAGCCACGGCACGACGGATGGACGTCCGAAACCCCCGTGTCGGGCAGAAAATACGTGTCGCTCTTCCACTCGTGACCTGCCGAACCGTTGTGATCAACGGTATCGCGGACCATTACTCAGTCGGTGACTCGACGACCTCCGCATGCGAGGCGTCCTGTTGCGCGGTGCGCACGGCGGCATCCGCGGATGAGCCGCCGGCCGGGGCGATCTGTGGACGCGGGCCGTCGCTGGAAAACTCGGCTGTCGGGCCGCCGCTGAGCGAGCCGATCAGGTTCGTCAGTTCACGCATGATGTCGGGCCCGAACCCGGCCAGCCCGGTCATCAGACTGACCAGCCCCTTGTCGTGGGAACCCGCAATGTAGGTCCGCAGGTTCGGCAGTAGTTTGCCCTTGGCCTCCAGGATCTCCGGTAGCCTTTCCACGATCATCCGTTGGATGTTCTCCTCGTGGTGGCCGCCTTCAATACGCAGCCGTTCGGCCAGTTTGTATGCCTCCAGCTCGGCCAGTGCCCGGGCGTGGTCGCGTTCCGACGCCCGGCTTTCATCCGCCACCGCTATGCGTGCCCTGGCGACTTCCAGCCGTCTCAGCTCAGCATAGGTGTCGGCATCCGCTCTGGCCCGCTCCGCCGTCAGCCGCTCGTTCGCCTCCCGCCGGGACCGCGTGGCACTGATCTGATCCTCTATAGCCAGTTTGGTCGTAAGCGTCCGCAGGTGAGCGTCCAGCGATATCTTCTTCTCCCGCTCCGCCACCCAGTCCGCAGGCAGCACAACGTTCGCGACGGACAGTGGCCGCGGTTCGAATCCCATCTCCACCAGTGCCGGCCTGGACCTCCACATCACCTCGTCCGCGATCTTTCCGAAATCGCGATCGACCTGCCCCATGGCCCGTTCGCCCACCACGTCACGAATATGTACGACAAGGGTGTCGATGACTTGCCGGTGCATGTTCTCCGTGTCCTCGCCGAAATGCTCGCTCACCGTCCGGATCGCCTGCTCGTCTCGTGGGATCCGAAAAGCTGTACGAAGATCGAGCGTCAGCGGCACCTCGTCGGAGGACTGACAGGTCACCCGGAACTCGATCGGCTGCCACTGCAACGAAATCTTGGTGAGGATGGCGCCCGGAGGGAGGAAGATCCGCCCTTTCAGCACCACCTTGATGCGATGATCCCACCACCCCGAGACGACACCCGCCTCGTCCTGGCCCAGCGGTTCCGACAATTTTGCCATGACGACTCCTAGAACAAACAGCGCCAGCAGCGCGAAGAATAATTTGGGGATGACGAACAACAGCCAGCCGGCCAGCGCTGTCACCGCGATCAGCGCGCCGAGATTCCAGGGTGACTGGTTCCTCAGCCATGCACGCCAGTCATTCATATCGACCCCGGTGTCATCAGACTGACTGGATGGCCCGCATGACGTCAACCAGGCCGTGCCCCTGAAACTCCCGTACCCGGCCGAGATCGGTCGCGGAGTCCAGGAAAACCTTTTTTACCCGTTCGGGGCTGCCGATAAACTCGCTACGCACCGAGAGAAAGGCGGCGATGGCCCCGGAGACGTGTGCCGCCGCCAAGCTCGTCCCGCTGAACTCGCTGTAGTCTGGATAGTCCCAGTCCTCGTCGTCGGGCTGGGCCGTCGAACTGACGCAGCTCACAATGTGTTCGCCGGGGGCGACAAGGTCCGGCTTGAGCCGGCCATCCCCCGTCGGCCCCTTGGAGGAAAAATAGGAAACCCCGTACCGGTGCGGGGCGACTCGATGCGTGGAGCCGACCGTGATAGCGCCGAAGGCGTTTCCTGGATCGTTGATCGTAACGCCCGCGCTGAAATCATCGGTGTTCCGGGCTACTTCCGTCCGCACGAAACCCGAATTGCCGGCGGCAACGACCACCAACACGCCCGAGGCGACCATGCGGTCGACCTCGTTGCACAGCGGGGAATACCCGCCGACAAACCACTCCGGGTAAAACGAGTAGCCAAGGCTCAGATTTACTCCGTGAATGCGAATGTTACGGCCGTAGTCGTTGACCCGCTGGATGTGCTCCAGCGCCGCGATCACCGCACTCACGTTGGCCAGCCGGCCCGCGCCGAACACCTTGTAGCTCACAATCTTACAACGCGGGGCGACACCGCCGATCCTGGTGATCGCGGACGTGTACGCATCCACCGTCTTGTCGCCGTCAAGCAGCATCTGGCGGACACGTAACCGACGTCCACCGGTTTCGGCGGAGTCAGCCGCCACCTCACCCGCGATGATACCGGCGACCGGCGTGCCATGCCCGATACCATAATCATCCCGGGTTGGAGCGTTGCCGTCCGTCAGATCGACGTGCTCAAGTTGAGCCGGCAGACTGAGATTGTCCCATTTAGCAAAGTGTGGGTGCCGCTCGTCAACCCCGGAGTCGACAACCGCCCAGACAATGTTTTCACCGAACGCGCCGAAGGTTGCCTGGGCCGCGTCGCCCTTTATCACCGCCACGGACCTGTCCAGCAGCGCCGAAACTTCGAAGTCGGGCCAGACCCGCCGGATCGCGCGCAGCCGCCAGTTGCCGGCATCCTGTTCAGCCTGCTCGACATCGACGTGGACGACCCAGCGCACAGCCTCCGGCGGGAGGACCGCGACGACGTAGGAACGGCCCAGCTCCCGAGACAGCCGCGACTCACCGATGTCGTCGAACACGTTCATCTCGCTGAACCGCACGGCTGCCTCGGTCAGCAGCGTGCGCACGGTATTCGCGGCACCGCGGCGGCCGGCGGGGAAATCCGGGTTGAGGTCGAAGATGACCCGGACGGTGCCTGATGCGCTTCGGCTCTCCAGCTCTGTCAGCCGCGACTCCAGCGCAGGCGTGATGACGGACCGGGCATGCGTTACCGGCCGGCGGCCAGGATCATCGAATTTCATTACGTCCCCCGATCTGCGGCATTGGACGGCCATGGGACCGCCGGATCCGACTATATATGCGATAAGGCTGGGGAAATTCCCCCTGATACGGGATTGCCGCACTCACTCAAACGTCCCTACGGGTGGAAAGGTTCCGCATCGTCGACCGGATGCGTAGCCGACGGGGACGTGGACGGGTTCGGCAGACGCCACAGAGCCGCCTCACCGGCGTCGGATGCGGTGGCGAACCAGCGCCCGTCAGGGCTGAACGCGACCGCGTTTACGCGCGGTTCGTGCACCGATCGGTGCCTCGCCGGCCCCGCGGAAAGATCATAAACAAAGACCACCCGATATGCCGGGCTGTGCGCGGCCATGAAACGTCCGTCCCGGCTGACGGTAAGCGCGCCCGGCGTTCTGGGGTGGGAGAACCGTGCCCGTACCCGGCAGGCTGCCACGTCGATAAACGAGATGACCATCGAACGGTGGCGTAACACAAGCAACTGGCCGGCCAGGCCGAGCGCGGCGTCCACTACCTCGGAGCCCGCCGCGGTGAAGTCCCCAGCATCTTTACCGGCCGCCGAGGGGTAGACGCAGGCACCGGTGGCGAGCGCCCACAGCCGTGGCGAACAGCTGTCATCCAGGGTGACCAACCACCCGCCATCCCAACTGAACCGAGCCGCCGTCACACGACGTACCGTCTCCACGGTCTTCCTGATCTCGCCACTGGCGCTGTGGCGCATCACCAGGCGCTCCGAACGGGTGTCCCGAAGCGCGATGAAGCGACCGTCCGGGCTCGCCGCGACAAAGGCCTCCCCCTCGGCCCCCAACCGGCTTCCGGCCAAGGCAATGCCCCGGTCAACGCCCCGGTCAACGCCCAGGTCATGGCGCCAAGCAGCGGCCTGCGGGAAACAGCTCAACAGGTACCGCCCAGCCGGGCCGAACAACAGCGCGGGGGGCGTCTGTCCACTCGCCCAGAGGTGGGTCACCCGAGCAGCCGACACATCCCACAATCGGGAATTCCCGTCCAGACAAACCGTTGCGAGCAGCGAGTCATCGGGGCTGAACACGGCATGCCGAACCGGTGCCGGATGCACGAAGGTCCCTTGGCAGCGGAGGCTGTCGACCTCCCAGCACCGGACCGCGCCGTCCCGACCGCCTGTCACCAGCCGCCGCGAGTCGGAACTGAACGCAACCACGAGTACGGGCGACAGCCGGCCGCCGGCTGAGGGGCTGGCGTGCCGCAGAACGCCCACCTTCGTCGGCCCGCCGTCAGCCACGATCCCGGCCAGCGGCCGAACCGGCTCCCGTCCGGTAGACGGGCCGTTCTCAGCCGCCGGAGATGCGGGCACCGGCCGCGCCCGGGGCTCCGGCGGCTGCCGCGTGCTGTCTAGCGCACCGCCTGGCGCGCTGTCTGGCGACCCCGGAAACGGGTACGGGGGTGGAACCGGACCGGCGCGATCCGCAGGCAGGAGTATCGGGCCGGGGAAGTCCGGCTCGGACGCTGGTTTCCCCCGCCCTGACATGGCCGCGGTGACGCCCGCGAGCAGCCGCTCACGGGCGTCGTCCGCCGTCAGTCCGAAGATGTCGAAGTAGACCACCCGCCCCAGCAAACCCGGCCGGGGACAGTCCTCGACGCGGACGGGGATCAGCTTGCGTTCCGTGCCGCTCTGGTCGGCCAAGTGGGCGGCCTCCCATTCGGCGCGGCCCCACCCCGACTCAAGGTAGGCGGCCGAAAGGATCGCCAGGGTATGGCGGGCGCCGCGGATGCCTTCCTCCATTCGCGCGGTCCAGTGTGTACCCGGCACGAAGTCCCATTTCTGGAACAGCACCCGATAGCCGGCTCGCTCCAGCTGCCACGCGATCCACTCGGCCCAGGGCATGTCCGCGGCGGTGTAGGAAATGAAAAAATGCCATGACGCGACGACAGGCAGCGGGACTGACATTGGTGGGGTGGCTCGCAGCGGCCAGCGCTGCGCATCGTCAGCACGCCCGAGCATGGTTCCCCCCGGATGGACCAGCGCCACCGAATGAATCAGCATCGACGCAGCGAAGCGTACGCCGAAGGCCACCCGACTACCGGTACACCCGCCCGGTGTGAACGGCGCCGCCGATCCCCACAGCGGATTCACGGCTTCTGCTGTCGCATCCGTCGGTGACGAGGATGGCTTGGACGGTGGATGGCCCGAACGGGGCGCCGCCGATCCAGCCCAGTTGGGCGGCCTATCCTCGGGCGCTCTAAGTGGTCGCCGCCGGGA
>NZ_CAKJTO010000002.1:152497-167942 GCF_917627405.1 Protofrankia sp. Cj5 | reverse complement strand
AGTCGTTGGGGCGCACCGGCCGGCCCGCCCACCCGGGACCTCGGCACGTTCGACCACGGTGACGTGCCGCCCGGCGCCGGCTAGGCGCAGGGCGGCGGACAGGCCGCCGAGACCCGCTCCCACGATCACGATTTTCTCGGTCGGGCCGGTCACCGTACGCATCCTTCTCCTCAGGGGATCACCACCAGCGAGAATGTGCGGATCACATTCGCGCGCGGAGCTCCGCTCACAGCTTCGCTCATAGAACGGGGGACAGATGACAAGCGTGGTCGTGGTCGTAGCGGCCGTCGTCCTGGTGTGCGCGGCGGCCGGCGGCCTCACGCTGCTGTACCGGCCACCGGCGGAGATCTGCCAGACAGTGGCGGAGGTCGGCGCCGTCGAGGTCCGGTTGGCCGCCGGCCGGGTCGAGATCGCTGAGACCGACCGGACCGACGCCCGCCTGGAGATGACCGTCCGGCGGCGAGTCGGGCGGACCCGCCCGGCGCTGGCCCGCAACGGTGACCTGCTGCGTATCGACGGCCGGGCCAGCGAGGCCCGGGTGCGGCTGACGTTGCCGAAGGCGACCGGCGTCCGGGCGGAGGTGCGCCGCGGGGAGGTGACGCTGTGGGGATCCGACGGTGATCTTGTCCTGCTGACGGATTCCGGCACCATCGCCGGACGTGAGTTGGGCGGCGGCAGGGTCACCGCACGCAGCCGGCTGGGGGATGTCATCCTGCATTTCGCGTCTGCGCCCGAGAAGGTGAGCGCGCACAGCCACAGTGGCTCGGTCACGGTTGTCGTCCCGGACGGCCCGTATGCGGTGGACGTCGAGTCGGCGGACGTCGGTGCCGTCGATGTCAGTGTTCCGGCTGACCCGGCGGCGCAGCGCCGTGTGTCGGCCGGCAGCGGCTCCGGGCGGGTACGGGTGTGCAGTCCCGCTCCGGACGGCCCGGTGCGCTTGTGAACCCGTGCTCGCGGGGTGGTACCCACTACCCTCGAGCACATGACGGTGGTCAGGAGTGTGCTGGGATCACGGGCGCTGACGGTGCGGGACTTCCTCGCGTCCGGGCGGACGTCGTTCTCGTTCGAGTTCTTCGCACCGAAGACCCCGGCGGGGGAACGCCATCTGTGGACAGCGATCAGGGAGCTGGAGTCCCTGCATCCGTCCTTCGTGTCGGTGACGTACGGCGCGGGCGGGTCCACCCGCAAGGGAACCGTCGGTGTGACCGAACGGATCGCGGCCGAGACCACTCTCACACCGATCGGTCACCTGACAGCGGTCAACCACTCCGTGTCCGAGCTGCGGCAGGTGATCGGCAGTTACGCCGGCGCCGGGGTGCACAATGTCCTCGCGTTGCGTGGCGATCCGCCCGGTGATCCGCGGGGCACGTGGGTCGCGCATCCACAGGGTCTGCGCTATGCCGAGGATCTTGTACGCCTTGTCCGGTCGCTAGGTGACTTCTGTGTCGGGGTCGCGGCGTTCCCAGATATGCATCCACGTTCGCCCGACCTCGACACCGACGCGCGGTATCTGGTCGGCAAGCTGGCCGCGGGCGCGGACTACGCGATCACCCAGTTCTTCTTCGATGCGGACGCCTACTTCCGTCTGGTCGAGCGGGTCCGCCGGCTCGGCTGCGAGGCGCCCATCATCCCCGGGGTGATGCCCGTGACGAACGTCGCGCAGATCGAGCGGATGGCGCAGCTGTCCGGCGCCGCTTTCCCCGCGGATCTGGCCGAACGGCTGCACGAGGTGGCCGACGACCCGGTGGCGGTGCGGGCGATCGGCGTGGCGGTCGCAACGGACCTGTGCGAGAAGCTGCTGGCCGGTGGTGCGCCCGGCATCCACTTCATCACGTTGAACCGCTCGACCGCCACCCGTGAGGTGTTCCGCGCCCTGTCCGGCTGACGGGAGGCCCGTCAGTCGTGATCCTCGTAGGCGTCGAAGACACACAGCAGCCATTCGTCCCGGAAGGGCCGTTCGCGGACGAGGGCAAAGCCGGCCAGGTTTGCCGCGTCGACGACCGCTGCTACCAGGTCGAGATCCAAGGTGCCAAATACGGGTGTGATACGGACCGCAACCACCACCTGGTCACGTTCCGCGTTGAAAACCGCTGTCGGATTCAGGTCGTCGAGTGTCTCCACGACCAGGGGCGAGTGCTTGGTCACCGATGTCTCCTGCGGCCGCCTGGCGGCGGCTTCTCGAAGGGGGCTGACAGTCGTCGGTAGTTGGGCCGTCATCCAAAGTGGGTCATGCCGGACGACGGAACCATACGCAGAAGGCACGATGGCTTGGTGACCACCCCGGTGCCCGACCGTGACGGTTTTCTCAGGGAGTGGTCGGGCCTGCACGGAGGCTACGATGCCACAAGCGGTATGTGGTTCGTTCGCCGTTGGCTCGGTCTGGTCTACCGGCTGGGACGCCCGTTGGCCATGCGTGGCATCGGCCCGACGTCGATCACGGTGGGCGGGATGCTGCTGACCAGCGCCATGCTGCCGGCCGCGGCATCGGGTGGCCTGTTCCCGCTGATTGCCGCGATGATCGTGGTGGGTGGTGGTTTGCTGGACAACCTTGACGGATGTGTGGCCG
This sequence comes from Protofrankia sp. Cj5, assembly GCF_917627405.1. Taxonomy (NCBI): domain Bacteria; kingdom Bacillati; phylum Actinomycetota; class Actinomycetes; order Frankiales; family Frankiaceae; genus Protofrankia; species Protofrankia sp. Cj5. Next base: position 165,376 of record NZ_CAKJTO010000002.1, on the reverse strand, counting down.
TCCTCACCCGTCGGGTGACCCCCTGGGGGTATGTCCTTGACTCGCTGGCTGACCGGATCTGTGACGGATTCTACATTGTCGCCTTCTGGCTGCTGGGTGCGCCCGGTGCGGCGTGCGCAGCCGCGGGGGCCGCGGTCAGCCTGCTGGAATACCTGCGCGCCCGAGCCGGGAACGTGGGGTTCGCCGAGATTGGCGTCGTGACGGTCGGTGAGCGGCCTACCCGGATCATCATCACTGTCCTGACGATGGTGGGCGCGTCGGTCGACCCCGGGAGAGCCGGCCTTGCCGGTCTGGCTGGCGCTGTCGCCACGGCCACGGTGTGCGCCTGCGGTCTGGTCCAGCTCGGCACGGTGGTTCACCGGGTGCTTCGGACGCGGCCACGGCCGGCTTCGGCGGTGCCCGGCGGTGGGCTGTGGGCAGCCGCTGGATTGTCAGGTGGGGAAGTGGGCCCGGCGGCGGGCGGCCGCGGTGACGGGGAGTGACGGGAGTGACGGGAGCGACGGGTGCGGGCAATAGCGGCGGTTTTTCGCTGTGCGGTATGCGGCACTACGCGGGGCCGATCATGTCGGCAACGATTTTTGCGGACATGGCGACCAGGGGGAGGCCGCCCCCGGGGTGAGATGACCCGCCCACGAGGAACAGGCCCGGAATCGGCGACCGGTTGCCCGGCCGCAGGAACGCCGCTCGCAGGCCGTTGGAGGACGTCCCATAGATCGCCCCGCCGACCGCGCCCGTCCGCTGTTCCAGATCAGCTGGAGTGATCACGTGTTGCCACCGCAGCCGCTCCCGGACGTCCAGGCCGCGCTCGGCCATCAGGTTCAGGATCCGGGCGGCGTAGGCGTCAGCAAGCCCTGGCCGCTCCCAGTCCAGCCCGTGGTTGACCGAGCGGTTGACCGAGCCGCTGCCGCTGTTGGTGCCACCGGGCGAGGCACGGCCCCTCGCGCGGCCTGGCGGGAGACGTGTTGCATGCGGGGCCGCGTTCACCAGGACGAACCATGCTTCACAGCCCGGCGGCGCGAGGGCAGGATCGTCGGGCGCGCTTATGTAGATTGTCGGATCGACCGCTAGGCGCCCGCCGAATACCGCGTCGAACTCGTCGTCGTTGTCAGCGGGGAACAGCACCGTGTGATGGGCGAGATCTGGCGTCCGCCCGCGCAGGGCGAGCAGCAGAACGAAGCCGGCCAGCGATGCCCGCGCTCGGCGCAGCCGCCGCTCCGCCCGTCGGTGGGGCGCGAGCATGCCGTACACCGTCTGGGCGTCGACGCCCGACACGACCAGATCCGCGTCGATGCGCCCGCCGTCGGCAAGCTGTACTCCGGCTGCCCGGCCACCCGCACCGCGCGTGATCGCGATGACCGCCTGGTCGAGCAGCAGGCGCGCGCCAAGGCACACAGCCCGCTCCGCGACGGCCTGGCCGAGCTGGTGCAGGCCGCCCGGGAGGTACCAGCCGCCGTAGCAACGCTCGACATGCGCGATGACCGCGAGGGCCGCCGGTGCCCGGCGTGGATCGGAGCCGGTGTAGGTCGCATACCGGTCCAGGAACATCCGCAGCCGGTGGTCGGCCAGATGACGCTGGCCGAGCCCACGCAGGGTCAGCCCCGGCGCGATGGTGGAGATGTCGCCCGGACGCCGTAGCGCCAGGCTGGCCAACGACCGGACGCCGGCGGTGGGGGCGGACAGGAACGGCTCCCGGGTCGCCTCCCACAGGCGTTCGGCGTGGGCGGCGAGGCGGCGCCACTGCTGGCCGGAGCCGGGAGGAAGGACGGCGTCCAGCTCGGCGGTGAACGCGTCGTCGTCGGCATGGGCGTCAAGAAGGGTTCCGTCGGCGAAACGGTAGCGAGCGATCGGGTCCAGCCGGCGTAGCTCGAGGAGGTCGCTCAGGGGCGCGCCGGTGGCGGCGAACAGGTCCGCGAAAACCTCCGGCATGGTCAGCAGGGATGGCCCGGTGTCGAAGGTGAAACCGTCCTGGCTGAACCTGCCGAGCTTGCCGCCGACGTCGGACGCCCGCTCGCAGATGGTGACGCGATGCCCGGCGGCGGCCAGCCGCGCGGCTGTCGCCAGCCCGCCGACCCCCGCGCCGACCACGACGACCCGAGCCACCCCGCGACCCTACGCGGGTACTGCTGTATGCGCGGCCGTTTCGTCCTTTTTTCTCGTTCTTGGCCTGCTTGGCCTGCTTGGCCTGCTTGGCCTGCTTGGCCTGCTTGGCCTGCTTGGCCTTGCCTGAGCTGGCTCGGCTCGATCGTCAGGTTGCCGCGACGACGCCCGTCCCGACGAGGAGCAGCACGGCCACCCCGAGGATGATCCGGTAGATGATGAACATGTCGTAGTTGTTCTTGCCGATGAATTTCAGTAGCCAGGCTATGGCGACATAGGCGACGGCGAAGCTGACGAGCGTAGCGATGATCGTCGGTGTCCAGCCAACTCCGTGCGAGATGTTGCTGGCCGCGCTGACGCCCTGTAGGGCCGCGGCACCGAACAGCGCAGGGATGGAAAGGAAGAACGACAGTCTGGTGACAGTCACTCGGTCGAGGCCTCGGGTCAGACCGGCCGACATCGTCGCGCCGGACCGGGAGATGCCGGGGATGAGCGCGGCACACTGGATCAGGCCGATGGCCAGAGTGTCCTTCCAGGTGACGTCCTCCTCATGTCGCTTCTGGGTGGCGTTGCCGTCGGCGTATGCCATGACACCGCTCCACATGATGAGCGCGATGCCCACGAACCAGAGGCTGCGCAGGGTCGTTTCGATCACGTCCTTGAACAGCAGCCCGACCACGCCGATGGGCAGCGAGCCGAGCAGCACCGCCCATCCGAACAAGTAGTCGGGGTGGCCTCGCCAGCGAGGCTGGACGATACCGCGGAGCAGGACGGCCAGGATCCTCCCCAGATCCTTGCGGAAGTACAGCAGCGTCGCGAAGACCGCGCCGACCTGAATGATCGCGGTAAACGCGGTTATGTCGGGATCGTCGATGGAGTACCCGAGCAGTTTTTCCAGGATCGTCAGATGTCCTGTGCTCGATACCGGGAGGAACTCTGTCAGTCCCTCGACCGCGCCGAGAAACGCCGCCTCCAGCAGGTTCACGCCCACCCCTCTTCGTTGCCGGTCCTGTCGGTCCTGGCGATCCTGTCGGTTTCCGCGGTACCGGGCGGACGGCCCGTGGAGGCAAGCCGAGCGCGACCAGATCGCCTGTCGCTGTCGCCTGACAGTGCAAATCGGATGAAATCGTCTAAACTTTGTAGCATCACAGCATGTACCGTCGCATTGCCGTTCGCGATTGTATGGCCGGACTTCGGGGCCGCATCCGCGGCCGCGGACGTCCGGGGAAGGCGTCATGGCCGATCCACTCGGCGTAAGAGCGACCGGCACCAGGGGAGGTGACGTCGCGGGGCTGGGGCACATGCCTCACGTCATCGCTCCCCGCGCATCGCACAACGATGCGCGGGTGCCCCGGCTCGTCGGTCGCCGCCCGGGCGGCGCGAGCTGGACAAGTCCCTGTTGCCCGAGCTAGGGCGTGCGTCGGAAGCCGCCTGGACGCGGCTCCCTGGTCGAACGACGACTTCCGGAACACGCCGTAAATCTTGGCTCTGGGTTCAGATCTGGGACGGATACGTGTGGTCCACTGGAACGCGATCGGACGATCAGGCGGGAGCGAACCCATGAGCGGCAGCGAGATCGCGGCACCCGAGCCGGCCACCGACAGCTCGTCGGCATCGGCGGCCCGGCGGGCTCGAGCCGGATCGTCAGCGCGGCCCAGCCGAGATCAACTGGTGAACCTGCGTGACCTGGGCGGCTTGCCGACCGAGGACGGCGGGTGCACCCGAGCCGGTGTGCTCTACCGCAGCGACGCGCCACGGCATGGCGATCGGGCGCCGGTGTTCGACCTCGAATGGCCGCCCCGCGTGGTCATCGACCTGCGGTCGCCGGTTGAGCAGGACGGCGGCCCGCACCCGCTGGAATCGGCGACGACCGATGTCCGGAGGATCCCGCTGCTCGGTGATGTCGACCCCGCCAGCCCCACGTCCGAAACCGCCGCCGCGCTCGCTGGTGGCCTGGGCACGATGTACCGGGCGATCGTCGAGCTCGCCGGACCACGGGTGGTCGAAATCATGCATCTCGTGGCCCACACGCCTGGCCCGGTACTTGTGCACTGTGCTGCCGGCAAGGACCGGACCGGCCTTGTCGTGGCGGTCCTGCTGCGCGCGGCGGGCGTCGAACAACAGGCGATACTCGCGGATTACGCGGCCACAACCGCGAATATGCCGGCAGTGTTGCGTCGGGTTGGTAACAATCCGTTGCTACCTGGTGCGGGCTGGGGCGCTTCCGATCTGATCACCACCTCGACCTCGGCTGTTGAGCGGGTGCTGGCCACCATCGACGATTACCCGGGCGGCCTGTCGGGCTGGTTCGCGGCCAACGGCGCGCATCCGGACGCGGTGGGCAGCTGGCGGTCCCGGCTCGTGGTCTGATCCTGTTGCCCGGATCCGTGGCCTGCCGCAGGGGGCCCGACTGCGCGGAGCGGCGAGATCCATGTCCTTGTAGTTGCGCTCCGTAGTCGGAGTCCTCAGAATCCCGTGGGTGGACCGACGTATCCTTGCTAAAATTTTTGCCCTCGGAGCCGCTGACATGCTTGTCGGCTGTGCCAGGGAGCGGCCGAAGCCCGCCCCGCCAGCGGTCGCTCCGCAGCCTGGCGGTCCGTCTGCGCACATGTTGCCCGATACGCCGGTCCCGCGGTTGCAGGCACCGGTGGTGGCGTCATCGAGCGTGCAGCCGGCAGCCAGCCCGTCGGCGTCGTCCGCCGTGCCCCAACAGCAACAAATTCTGTTCAACGCGCCGGAGACGACTCGCCGGGTTGCGCTTACTATTGACGACGGCTTTAATCCCGTCGCGGTTGCCGGATATGTCGGCTTCGCCAGCCGGACGAATATTCCTCTCTCGTTCGCGCCAAACGGGATGTACCGTAACGTCTGGAACCAGCATGCTGACGCCATCCGGCGGCTGATTGAATCCGGACAGGTCACGATGGTCAACCACACCTGGAGCCACCGGAGTATCCGCACCCTTTCCGACGCGGCGCTGCGGGCTGACGTCGAACGCAATGATGACTGGGTCAGCCGGACATTCGGGGTCACCACCCGACCGTGGTTCCGCCCACCGTACGGGGAGCATAACGAGCGGTCGCGAGCGGTTCTTGCCGAACTCGGCTATTCGCGGATCCTCATGTGGAGCGGATCGGTGGGTGACGCGCGGATGGGGGTCACGGCGGGCGAACTCATCGCGGCCGCGCGCCAGGCCATCCAGCCGGGGGCAGTGGTGCTGGGGCACGCGAATCAGGCGGTTGTCGTCAGCCTGTACGGAGAACTCGAGCGGCTCATCGCGCAGCGGGCGCTGGTGCCGGTCACGGTCAAAACAATGTTCACGGCCGACCAAAACGTTCGTTGAACCCAGCGGGCCGCCTGTTCACGGGACCGCCTCTTTACGGGAGCGTGTGCCGTAGGGCTCGTATAATTCGATCATAAACGAAGCCGTCGAGGCCGCGCCGGCCGGCCATCGTTCCTCGATGAGCAGCTGTATGTCGGCAGCGCGCCGGTGGTGTGCGGTCGGACCCATCATGACGAGATTCAGAAGATCCTGTGCGGTAAGCGATAGATCCAGATCGAGTGTCCATTGGTCCCGCTGGACGAAGGAGCCAGCCAGTTTCGAGCGGAGGCGCTCGGGTTTTCGTTCGTCAACCGTGACGAGACCTAGCGAATCAACAAGTCCGGCCAGATGGCGGACGGTGGGCGTTACGATGACGAGATGTCCGTCCGGCCGGAGGATGCGGTGCATTTCCGTGACATTGCGCGGCGCGAAGACATCGAGCACGACCGAGGCGGTGCCCGTGCGCACCGGCAGCGGCCCGCGCAGGTCCACACCGACCGCGCCGATCCGCGGATGTGCACGCGCCGCACGCCGCAGCGCTTGCCTGGACACGTCAAGCGCGATGCCGACCGCGCTGGGGCACAGGTTCAGCAGATGCGCCAGGTAGTAGCCAGGGCCCGCGCCGACGTCGACGAAGACCTGTTCACCGCCGATCGCTCCATTTTTGATCGTGTAGTTTCGGATGACCGCGCCAAGCTGGTCGGCGAGCGCCGCGTAGTGGCCGCCAGCGAGGAACGCCTCTCGTGAGCGGACCATTTCCGCATGGTCACCGGCGACTTCCGCGGCCCGGCCGGTTGTGAGCGTCAGATGGCCTCCTCGAGCGAGGTCGTACGCGTGGCCGTCCGGGCAGCGCACCTGCCCGGTGCCGACGGTGAGAGACAGCCCGCATATCGGGCATGTGAGATAGGTGAGAACCGCATGAATCACGCGTGGCCCACCGTCATCATCGGCCGCATGGCAACGACAGTACGTGCCTGGCGCAGCCTACCGGATCAACCCACGGCCAATTGGCGTTCCGATGGTGAGGTGGTATGACGCACTGGTCCGCTGACAGGAGATCAGAAGCAGGCCCGGTATCCGTGGGCTCCGCTGCCGGCCGCGGGTCGCCCGGGGTGGAACGGGTGGCGGTTGTCGGTGCCGGCATGGTCGGGCTGGCCACCGCGTGGTTTCTCCAGGAACGCGGAGCCCGCGTGACAGTGTTCGAACGTGCCCAGGTGGCCGCCGGGTCGTCCTGGGGCAACGCCGGCTGGCTCACTCCGAGCCTGGCGGCACCGTTGCCGGAACCGGCTGTGCTGCGCTATGGCCTGCGGGCCGCGTTGAGGTCGACATCCCCCGTGTATGTACCGCCGCGTGCCGACCCGCGGCTGCTGCGATTCCTTGCCGAATTCGCCCGCAACAGCACGGTCAGCCGTTGGCGGACGGCGATGGGTGCCCTTGTGCCTGTCAACCGGCGGGCGTTCGACGCTTTCGACCTCCTTGCCGCCGGTGGCGTGGCGGTACCCACCCCTACTGCCGTGCCCTTTCTGGCCTGTTACCGTGACCCACGGGAGCGGGATGCGTTGGTCATGGAGCTGGAGGAGATCCGCGACGCTGGCCAGCACGTTGATTTTGACCTGCTCGATGGCCCCGCGGCGCGCACACTGCAGCCGGCGCTGACAGATAAGATCAACGCTGCGGTCCGCATCAATGGCCAGCGATTCTGCGATCCCGGGAGCTTTGTGCTGTCGCTCGCGAACAGCGTCCGGGCTCGGGGTGGTGAGGTGCGGGAGGGCGTCGGTGTGCTCGCCATCCACGCTGATCGTCATGATCGATACCGTGCTGGCGCCGCTGATGTAAGCGTGGAGCTCTCCACCGGGCAGCGTGGCCGGTTCGACGCGGTGGTAGTTGCCAGCGGTGCGTGGTTGCCCCATCTTGTTCGTTCGTTTGGGGTCCGGACTCCCGTCCAGGCGGGGCGCGGGTACAGCTTCAGCGTCGCGGCACGCGACTTACCGCAGGGCCCGCTCTACTTTCCCGCCCACCGGGTGGCGTGCACACCGCTGGGGGGGCGGCTGCGCATCGCCGGGATGATGGAGTTCCGGGAGCCGCATGCGCCGCTCGACCGCCGCCGTGTCATGGCGATCGTCAACGCGGTTCGCCCCTTGCTGGCCGGCGTCGATCTCGATACGCGGACGCAGGAGTGGGTTGGTTCTCGCCCGTGTAGCCCGGACGGTCTTCCGCTGATCGGGCGTACCGCGTCACCACGGGTGTTTGTCGCAGGCGGTCACGGGATGTGGGGTATCACACTCGGACCAGTCACCGGCCAGCTGGTGGCCGAGGCGGTCATCACGGGCCGCTCTCCGGCCGAGCTCGCGCCTTTCGATCCACTGCGCTGACGGGTAGCTCGGCCATCTGGGCGGGCCGACTTGTTTCCGCCGGCCGCGGGTTTGTCAGGTTGACGGGTAGTGGCAATGTGAAGTCATTGAAATACTCTCAGTCGCAAATTGTGGTGGGGTGATCGGGTGTCGGCTGCGCCCGCCGATCGTGCTTTGACAACTCCCGCGCGGGGTGCAAGTCTGCCTGGGCAGGTGATGAGCGGTCGTGCCATCGGCACAGCGTCGGATGGCCGGCCGTTGACCGCCGAGTCGGCCAACGGCCGCGCGGTTGGGAGTTTCTGCGCGGTGGGCGGCCTCAGAGAATCTGAATCTGGGGGCCAGAGGATGCGTAATCATTGTTCTTCACGCGCGCCCGGAAGCCGGGGGGAATCTGGCAGAGCGGACGGGCGGCTGGCGGCGCCCTGCCATTCACTTTCCAGATCATGGGCAGGAGCCCGCCGCCGTCCTCCCCAGGTGGCTGTCGTTCCCGGCGGCGCTGGGGCCGTCCAGGTCATCTGCGATGAGGGCCATCGCTGGTGGGTCGTGCGCTGGTCGATTGCTGGGCTGCTTGCTGACGGCCCTTTCGAGACACGAACTGATGCGGTTGACCGGGCACGTAACCAATCCGGGCTCTGACGCGGGGCCGAACAACGGTCACGGGCCCTTACCGATCAGCTTACCGATCAGCCGAGTAGATCGAGCACGGTCGCGGCCACCGGACCGTCGGTCAGGTAACGGCCGGCTTCCAGTAGGTGTTCTCGCCAAAGATCTTCGGCGGCACGAGCCTCACGGGCCTCGATGAGGTCCACGACGCGTTCATGGTCGAGGAGGCGCCGACGGATGGCGAGCCGGTGCTCGGGTCCACGCTCAGCGGCGGGCTGGGAGATCGTTGCGAGATCGAGAATGTGGCGCAGCATGCCCGACAGAACCGAGAGCGTCGTGTTCCCAGCGAGATCCACCAACAGGATATGGAAGGCGAGATTGGCCTGTAGGCACTGGCCTGGATCGTCGGTCGCTGTGGCGGCGGCGGTCTCGCCTACCGCGAGCCGGAGTTTGTCCAGGTCATCCTGTGTGTGGTTCTCCGCCAGGATCGCCACGCAGGGCGGCTCAATCACAGCGCGGGCCTGGTGGATATCGGCCAGCGTGGTACCGCGGTACTCCAGAACCAGGGCGGCGTAGCGGGCGGCGATGTCGCCGTTTGGTGTGTGCACCCGCGCACCACCATGTGCGCCGCGCCTGACTGTGATCAGCGCCTCGGATTCCAGGACCCGGAATGCTTCTCGCAGTGTCGGCCGGGAGACACCGAACTGTTCCATGAGGGTGGCCTCGGGCGGCAGCGCGTCACCTTCGACGAGTTCTCCCCGCACGATGCGGCGCCGCAGGTGGGCCGCGACGAGTTCGGCGGTCTTCGGGACTCGAACCTGCTGCCCGATCGCGACCACCGTGCCGGCCCTGCTAGTAGCCGGCATCGCCAGCTCTTGTACAGCCATCGTGGGCGCCTCCATCGACAACGAACAGGTGAGTCTCTTTACAACACGGACCCGGCGAGCCAAGGGGTTCAGCTCAAATGTTGTTGGTGCTTGAGGTTACCAATGGGTCGTCCCTGTTCCCTAGAGAGCCCGGACACATCCGAGGCTTCGATGTTGTCCACAAGTAGTCTTTGCCTGGCCCGATGGGGATGCTGGCTGGGGTTGTTGAGCGTGAGGGTGGCTGGAAAAAATTTCCAGCCACCCCTTCTGTAAAGGGTCGCTGACCCCTGTGCTATAAGAGCATCCGGCCGCGGTGGCCGAGCATCGGCCGCAAGGATCTCGATCAGTCGTGTATCCACTTGGCGCCGCTGGTCCGGGGCGCTGCATTCGTCCGGTGCGGCCAGCGGAGCGGCACCGCTCGCGCACAGGGCCGGGCGCATTGGCGAACCCGGCAGGCCCGCTGCCGTCCTGCCGTCTCGGTGCCTGCCGCGGCGCGAAGAAACGGCCATGAGCGGTCCTGGCTGGGTGCGGTGGCCCTGGTTGGGTGCGGTGGCCCTGGTTGGGTGCGGTGGCCCTGGTTGGGTGCGGCGGTCCTGGTTGGGTGCGGTGGCCCTGGTTGGGTGCGGCGACCGGAACGAAGATCTAAGAGTGTTCGGCAACAGAAATGTGGATCAAGGAGCGGGGTTGGGGTGCGTGCGGCGCAAGGCAGCGAAGGGAGCCACCGGAGGCAGCGGACGGATACCCAGGCTCCTCGGCCAGCGCCCAATACCTCCGGCGTCTCCCTCCTCCGCCTCACGATCCATCGACCCGGACGCCGTTGTCTGATCGAACGCCCTATTGCCGGAGCCTCTTACTTCTTCTTGTCGCGGAGCGCGGCCCGCTCGCGCGCGACCGCCTCGGGCGTGGGTGCGCAGCCACCGAGGTGAGCGGGCAGCCACCATGGTGACTCGCCTGGTGGCGGCGGCGGGTAGTCCCGCTGGGCGTCGGCGAGAAGCTTCGCCATCGCGTCAGCCAGCAGTTGCGTCCCAGCCTGGGCGTCCTTCAGGTCGACCGCCGGGATCGCTTCACCAACCGTGATCGACACGGGGGTTCCTCGCGCGGCCCGGAAATTACGCGGCCGCCCCTTGGTGAGGATGCGCTGGCTGCCCCAAACAATTACTGGGAGTATCGGAACGCCTGCTTCGGCGGCCATCCGGGCCGCCCCTGACTTGAAGGGCTGGAGACAGAAGCTGCGACCGACCGTCGCCTCGGGAAAGACACCCACGAGTTCGCCGGCCCGCAGAGCTCGCACCGCGTGACGGTATGAGCCGGCGCCCGCCGATCGGTCGACGGGGATATGACGCATTCCCCGCATCAGAGGCCCGGCAAGCGGATGGGTGAAGACTTCATGTTTGGCCATGAAGCGTACCAGGCGGCGGTGGGAGTACCAGAACGGAACACCGGCAAGCGCGAAGTCCAGGTATGATACATGGTTGATCGCTACCACGCATCCACCGATGGCTGGTACGCGTTCCTGTCCCCGGACGTCCAACGTGAGATCGAGGGCCTTGAAGACCCCGAGCGCGAAACGGGCCACTGGCTTGTAGACGAGATCCGCCACCCGCTCCTTACCTCCAGACGTTCCCTGTCGTGACGATGACTCGACCGGCGGCCCCGATCGGCCACGAGAAGTGATTATCTGATCGTACCCTTGGCACGGTGACCCGGCGGAACCTCATACCGCCTGGTGCTTGACACCCCTTTTGCTGAGCATTGCATACTCGGGTCCTGGCGGTCGCACCGACACCGCACCCGCCCGTCGGCGGCGACAGTTGAGACAGGAGACGTACGACGCCTGACGAGTGGATGCAGTTGTTCACCACAGGTGACCCGCCACGATGGACAGCCGTTGCCGGTGGCGCGGTCGCCCTTCTCGTGGTGCTCAACAATCGCCTGTGGCCGCTGGCTCGACATGTGATCACTATTGCGCACGAGGGTGGGCATGCGCTTGCGGCGGTCGGAAGCGGCCGGCGCCTTGGCGGCATCCGGCTGCATTCGGATACATCCGGGGTAACCGTGTCGGCGGGCCGCCCGACCGGGCCAGGCGTCGTTATCACGGTAGCGGCCGGCTATATTACGCCCTCCGTCCTCGGGCTTGGCGGTGCCGCGCTGCTGGCGGCCAACCAGGTGAGCCTGTTGTTGCGACTGAGCGTCGCGCTGCTGCTCGGGGTCTTGGTGGCCATCCGCAACGCCTTTGGCGCACTGTCGATAGTGCTGAGCGCCGCGACAGTCGTCGCGGTGTCCATGTTGGCGCCATTTCGTTCGCAGGAGGTGTTCGCGGCCTTCATCACCTGGTTCCTCCTCATCGGTGGGGTGAGGCCGATCATCGAGGTGCAGCGGACCCGTCGCCGCGGTGCGCCGACGTCAGACCCGGACCAGCTGGCCCGCCTGACCCGCATACCGGCGGGGCTCTGGGTGGCCTTGTTCGCGATGGTGGCGCTGTTCTGCCTGGCTGTCGCGGCCGCGTGGCTGTTCCGTTGATGATCAGCCGATGGTCGGCACCCGACGCGATCAGACGGTGATGGCCTATTGGTGATGGCCGGGCCGGGCCGGGCCGGGCCGGGGCCGTGACGGCCGGATGCGGGCCGGGCCGCTCGCTGGCAGACTGTCATGCTGTGTGCGGTCGTTACGCCAACGCTTTGAGCGCACGGCAACTGACGGAGTCGTTCGCGGCACGTGATGAGACTGACGGCGTTCAGCCGAACTTCAACGTGTCACCGACCAACATCGCTCCGGTGGTTGTCATTCCGTCTGAGGGGCCGCTGGCAGGCGCGCGGTTGCGGACGGCCCGCTGGGGGCTGGTGCCATCATGGGCACGTGATGTCGCGATCGGTAACCGTCTGATCAATGCCCGGGCGGAGACGGTCGCCACCAAGCCCGCGTTCCGTGCCGCGCTGCGCGCCCGTCGCTGCCTGGTACCGGCAACCGGCTATTACGAATGGCACCGGGCCGATGGCGCCCGCCGCGGACAGCCCTACCTGGTACGGCCGGCTGACGATACGCCCGCCGGGCTCGCGGGTCTTTACGAGGTGTGGCATCCGCCATCGGGCGGTGTGCTCGCGACCTTCACCATCATCACCACCACCGCGGCCGGTGGGCTGGAGTTTCTGCATCCACGTTCGCCCGTGCTTCTCCCACAGGCCTCCTGGTCGCGCTGGCTCGACCCGTGCGTCAACGACCCGGAAGCCGTGACGGGGATGCTCGGGCCGGCGCCCGCCGGCATGTTGCGGGCGTACCCCGTCAGTTCGAGGGTTGGGAACGTACGTAACAACGACCCCCACCTCCTTGACCCGGTTGTCGTCTGATCTTGCGGTTCGCCTGGCTTGTTGGGCGTGGAGCGGCCGGCAGCTCCTCCGTTCCTCTGCCGGGCGGACGCATTTCTCTGCTGGGCAGGCGAAGCCGCGCAGGGTCGACAACGACAGGCCGTAGCGCCCATCAGCCCGCGGGGCATCGGTGATTGTCAGCGAACTAAGAGCGCCCGGCAATAGGGGCGTGGATCAAGGAGCGGGGCTGGGGTGCGTGCATCGCGAGGCGGCGGAGGGAGTCACCCTGGTGTTGGGTGGCGACCGACGACAACGCGGTGAGGTGCGTGCCCCAGCCC
>NZ_CAKJTO010000002.1:137148-152405 GCF_917627405.1 Protofrankia sp. Cj5 | reverse complement strand
TCTAAGTGGTCGCCGCCGCACGCATGCCGCCAGCATCTCAGCCGGTGTCCGACACCGGCTGACCTGACCGATTAGCTGTGGATAAAACCTGATTATCCACAGCTAATCGGTCAAAGAGGCTATAGCGGACGAAGGCTCCTACTGTCGTGGACATGATTGTTCCTTCGTTTACTCGTGGTAGCCGCGGCGCCGGTATCCGGCCCCCGGGTGGACATGACGGTCACCCGTCGGCGAGCCCTCCCGGGAAGGACGGCGTGGCGCCGCTGACCGTTCCGGCATGGTGGACGCCAGCCATGGCCGGTACGGCGCCCTCGGCTGTGGATCCCGACGTTGCGGAGCGGCCGGCAGGCTCTGGCACCCTCACCGGGGAGACCAGCGGGCTTGCCGCGCTCGGCGAGCCCGCGGCCGAGGACACCCCCGGTCGATCGGAGCGGCAGCCGGTTGTTGGGTCCGGCCCGCCGGGTCCTGCCGGACGCTTCCCTCGGGTTCCGCGCGGCGCCCTGGTCGATCCAGCCATCCGTGGAGCGCTGTTGCTCGTGGTGGTGGCGCTTGCCGCGGCGTTGATGGTTGGCTGGTTCGCCTGGCGGAACAGGCCGGTGTCTGTGACGGCTCTCCCCAGCGGGACGCAGTCGGAGCGGGCACAGGGCCGTGTGCCGACAGACGCGGACAGCGCTGCTTCGAAACCGGTGCTCTGGTCATCGGGCGGCACCGTCCGGAGCCCGGCGGCGCAGATCGTCGTCGAGGTCGTGGGCAAGGTGCGCAGCCCTGGCGTCCTGACCCTGCCCGCCGGATCCCGCGTGGTGGACAGCCTTGCACAGGCTGGCGGGGTGCTACCGGGAACGGAAACCACGGGTCTCGCGCTGGCGCGCCGTCTGGTGGACGGAGAACAGATCCTTGTGGATGGCCGTCCTGGGCCGGCGCCTCCGCAGCCGGCTGGCGCCGGCACCGGCGAGGGCGCGGGATCGTCGGGTGCCGCGCCCTCGGCACCGTTGAATCTCAACACCGCCACGGCCGAGGCTCTTGATGGCTTGCCGGGGGTGGGTCCAGTGCTGGCACAGCGGATCGTCGAGTGGCGCAAGGCCCACGGTGACTTCACCTCGCCCCGGCAGTTGGGGGAGGTGACCGGCGTTGGTGACCGGCGGCTCGCCGATCTCCTGCCATTGATCGCGGTCTGATGGGTGGCAGGCAGCCCGGTCGGCCCGGAACGACCGCACGGCGCGGGCGGCCGGCGTGACGAGGGCCGGACCCGACGGGGAGGAGCACCCCGTTGATCTCCGGCTCGCGGGGCCAGCGCTCGCCGCCTGGGCTGGTGCGGCGGGTGCCGGCCTGGCGGACCTGGCCCCGGCCGTGCTGCTGATCGACGGGATGCTGCTGGGCGCGGCACTGGTGTGCGCTGCCGCCCTGGTGCGGCGTCCGCGGCGGTGGCGGCCCGCGGCAACAGGCCTGGCGGTGTTGGCCTGCCTGGCGGCCGGGGTCCTGACCGCGGGCGTCACGACCCGCGCTCGTACCCATGGCCCGTTTTCTGATCTTGGCGCCGCTCGGGCGGTTGCCACCGTCGAAGGTAAGCTCACCGGCGATCCGCGAATAAGCCGTGCCGGCGGCACCCAGCTGGTCGTAGTCCCGGTACGGGTGGAGCGGCTGCGAGCGGGCGGGCGTGAGTTCCGGCTGCGCCAGCCGGTGCTCGTGCTGGCGGCCGCGACCGGTTGGGCGGGCTTGTTGCCGAGCCAGCGGATCCGCGCCGAAGGTAATCTCGCGCCACCGCGCGCGGCTGATGTCGTCGCCGCGGTCATCTTCGTGCGGCTCCCGCCGGTGGTGGTCGGTGGGCCGTCGGCGGTGCAGGCGGTGGCGGCTCATCTCCGGCAGGGGCTCCGTGATGCCGTGTCCGGTCTGGACGCCTCGCCTCGCGGGCTGCTGCCGGGTCTTGTCATCGGCGACACGAGCGATCTTGATGAGAGCCTCAAGGACGACTTCCGAGTTGCCGGGATGTCTCATCTGGTCGCTGTGTCCGGCGCGAACTGCGCGATCGTCATCGCGGCGGCCACGCTGCTCGTCCGGCGTAGCCGGTTGGGTCCGTGGCTTCAGGCCGGCTGGGTTGCGTTGGCCCTGTCCTGCTTCGTCATCCTGGCCCGGCCGTCACCCAGCGTTCTGCGCGCAAGTGTCATGGGGATGATCGGAATTCTCGCGGCGGGCAGCGGGCGGCAACGGGGGGCTCTGCCCGCGCTCTGTGCGACAGTGCTGATGCTTGTCCTTGTCAGTCCCGATCTTGCTCGTTCGGTCGGTTTCACTCTTTCGGTGTTCGCCACCGCGGGGCTGGTGATCATTGCTCCAGGCTGGCGCGAGCGACTGTCGCGACAGATGCCGACGTGGTTGGCGGAACTGCTCGCGGTCGCCGCGGCGGCACATGTCGCCTGCGCACCGGTGCTGGCCGCGATCGGTGGTGGGGTCAGTCTCGTCGCCATCCCAGCCAACATGCTCGCCGATGCGGCAGTGGCCCCGGCGACGGTCCTCGGGGTACTCGCCACAGTGGCCGCCGTCTGCTGGATGCCGCTGGCCCGATTGTTTGCGGCCCTTGCCGGCGTGCCATGCAAGTGGTTGATCATGATTGCCCGAGTCGCCGCGCGAGCGCCGGGAGCGCAGATCGGTTGGCCGGCCGGCCCACTTGGCGCCATGGTCCTGGTCGCGGCTACCGTAGTGACGTTCAGCGTGCTGCGCCGCCGCGGCGGCCGGCGTGTTCTCGCCGCGGCGGGGATCGGAGCGTTCACCGCCCAGGCGATCTTTATGTTTCGATCATGGATGGTCACGAGATGACAATCCATGCTGAGGCCGGGTGCGGGCAGGCGGCACCTTTCAGCGAGGGCATCGCAGTCCACGGAGCACACGCATGACATGCTCCCCAGCGTGTCGTCGACATCCGCACCGCCACGGCTGGTCCTTGTCACCGGGGACGAGGAACTGCTGGTCACCCGCGGGGTCCATGCGGTCGTGAACGCGGCTCGGGCCCACGACCCCCAAGCGGAGATCGTGGATCGGGCGCCTGGCGAACTGACCGACAGCGATCTCGTTGATCTGTCCAGCTCATCGATGTTCGGTGGGCTGCGCGTCGTGGTGGTTCGCGGTGCGCAGGAGTTGGCAGACGACCTCCGAGATGCGTTGCTCGCCTACCTGGCCCGGCCGTTGGATGATGTTGTGCTTGTCGTCGTGCACAGCGGTGCCGTGCGTAACCGCAAGCTGGCGGACGCGATGAAGGCTGCCGGGGCACGGGTGGTTGCGGCGGCGCGTCTCACCCGTCCTCGCGACCGGCACGACTTCGTCGCGGCTGAGATCCGCCGGCTGGGTGGTCAGATCAGCCCGGGCGCGGTGAAGGCTCTGGCGGACGCTGTCGGCAGCGATCTGCGCGAGCTTGCGGCTGTATGCGATCAGTTGGTTGCCGATTCGGGCGGCCTGGTCAACGAGGCTGTGGTGGCTCTTTATCATCGCGGACGGGCGGAGACAACCGGTTTCGCTGTGGCGGATGCGGCGATCTCCGGAGACCTGGCCCAGGCGTTGACCGCGCTGCGACAGGCGCTGGGCAGCGGAGTCCCTCCGGTGCTCGTGGTGAGCGCTCTCACCACCGGGCTACGGGATCTTGCCCGGGTGGCCGCCGCCGGTGGTGGCTCCACCTGGGAGATAGCCCGCGGCCTTGGCATGCCTGACTGGAAGGTGGAACGGTCTCTGCGGGCGGCTCAGGCCTGGAGCGATGAGGGGCTGGCGCGGGCGATGCAGGCCACCAGCGCGGCGGACGCGGCCGTCAAGGGCGGGGCTGCTGACCCGGCCTACGGGTTGGAACGCCTGGTCACTGAGATTGTGGCGGTTCGTGGCCGCGCGGCGGGAGTTCGCCGGTGACTTCCGGTACCTTATCCGGTTCGGATCGGGAGCGCTCAGCCGGGATCGAGCGACCCGGCGCCAGCCGTGGTGACGACGGCGCAACGGGTGCCGCACCGGTGGGTATCGCGCCGCTGGGCCGTCACCGGTCACGAGGGTTCCTCGGCGCCGGCAGCGTGATTATCGGGATTATCATCGCCCTGACGGATCTGGCAAGCGCATGGGTGATCGTGGCGCTTCCGCTGGTGGCAGCTGGTATGGCGGCTTATGACAACATGATCAAAATCATGCTGCAAGCGCCCACTGGCGAACAAGAGCGTTCCCACTGCCGGACGCTCTAAGCGTAAACATGTTCACCAGCGCGAACGCCCTACAACGACTTAGAGCGACCGGCAATAGGGGACGCGGCGTCGCGGGGCTGGGGCACGCACCTCACCGCGTTGTCGTCGGTCGCCACCCAACACCAGGGTGGCTCCCTCCGCCGCCTCGCGATGCACGCACCCCAGCCCCGCTCCTTGATCCACGCACCTATTGCCGGTCGCTCTTAATGATCTCTGCCAGAAGCTGAGGCTCCTGCCGGATTGGCGAAGCCGATCCGGCAGGTCCGTCGGGGCACGCCGGATGCCAGGGGATGCGCCGCGGGGCGGTCCAAGCCCCGGTAGCGGTGTTCTACCGGGGCCAACGACAACGATGAGAGGCGCCCTCTGGCGCCGACAGGCCCTGGGCGAGCTTGCCGGCGGCGGCCACGTGGTCCCGCGCACGACGAGAGGACCCGTACAGGCCCGTGGTGTGACAGGTGTGGTGGAGCGAGCTCAGGCGTCGGTCAGCGAAGCGTGCCGCGCGGCCATGGCCGACTTCTTGTTAGCGGCCTGGTTGGCGTGGATGACGCCTTTGCTGACTGCCTTGTCCAGCTTCCGCGAGGCGACGCGCAGCTCAAGGCCGGCGCGCTCCGGGTCACCGGCGTCCGCGGCCGCGCGGAAGCGGCGGATGACCGTCTTCAGTTCGGACTTAACGGCCTTGTTGCGCAGCCGCCGCTTCTCGTTCGTGAGGTTGCGCTTGATCTGCGACTTGATGTTGGCCACGCGAAAGAACCCCTGGTCGTCGAATCGGTATGGGCGGCGGTCGGGCACCGGCGTCGGTTCACCGCCACCGAGCGGCGTACGTCCGTCTTCCGTCCCCTGGAAAGCGAAGCCGCCCGGGAGACGTCGATAAGCCTATCAAGGTTTCAACGAGCCGCTCGCGGGCGGGCGCCGGTTCCTCCCGGCCGCGAGCGGATGTCGACGGTTGTGAGGTGCCGGCCGCGGGCACGCCCAGGCGCGAGCCTGCCGCGCCGGTGTAACGCCGGTGCAGCGCGATGGCCATCGCCGAGTGCTCGCATGACGAGCCTGGCACGATGGGTGTAGTGCCCCCGACGGGCGTGACCCCGCTGGGCACGGTCCGTCCTGATGAAACGAGAAGACTCCCGCGTGCCCGCAGCCTCCGGCCCCCGTCGCGTCAACCAGGCCTCGGTTGACCAGGCGTTGATCCGCAACTTCTGCATCATCGCCCACATTGACCACGGCAAGTCGACCCTCGCGGACCGGATGCTTGGTGTGACCGGCGTCGTCGAAGCCCGCAACATGCGTGCTCAGTATCTGGACAAAATGGACATCGAGCGCGAGCGTGGCATCACGATCAAGGCGCAGAGTGTCCGGCTGCCCTGGCAGGCCGATGACGGTCGCGACTACGTCCTGCATCTGATCGACACTCCTGGCCATGTGGACTTCACCTACGAGGTGAGCCGCTCGCTGGCGGCATGCGAAGGCGCGGTCCTGCTGGTCGACGCGGCCCAGGGCATCGAGGCTCAGACGTTGGCAAACCTCTATCTGGCACTCGAGAACGATCTTCAGATCATCCCCGTGCTTAACAAAATTGATCTTCCGGCCGCGCAGCCCGAGAAGTACGCGGCTGAGCTGGCGCAGATCATCGGCTGTGATCCTGACGACGTCCTGCGCGTGTCGGGTAAGACCGGGCTGGGCGTGCCCGAGCTGCTCAATGAGATCGTCCGCCGGGTCCCCGCGCCCATGGGCGACCCGGATGCACCCGCTCGAGCCATGATTTTCGACAGTGTCTACGACAGCTATCGAGGCGTCATCACGTATGTGCGGGTGGTCGACGGCCGGCTGACCACCCGGGACCGTTGCCTGATGATGTCCACGCGGGCCAGCCACGAGACCCTTGAGGTCGGGGTGATCTCGCCGGACCCGATTGCCCGCGACGGTCTGTCAGCGGGCGAGGTCGGTTACCTGATCCCGGGCGTCAAGGATGTCCGACAGGCTCGCGTCGGCGACACCGTGACATCGGCGAGCCGGCCGGCCGACCGGCCGCTGGGTGGATACCGTGATCCACGCCCAATGGTTTACAGCGGCCTGTATCCGCTTGATGGCAGCGAGTATCCAGCATTGCGCGAAGCCTTGGACAAGCTGCAGCTCAACGACGCCGCGCTGACCTACGAGCCGGAGACGTCCGCGGCATTGGGTTTTGGGTTCCGCTGCGGTTTCCTCGGGCTTCTTCATCTGGAGATCGTCCGGGAGCGGCTGGAGCGGGAGTTCGGCCTCACGCTCATCTCCACCGCGCCGAACGTGGTCTACCGCGTGCTCCTGGACGATGGCACCGAGACCGTTGTCACCAACCCGAGTGACTGGCCCGCCGGAAAGATCACCGATGTTTACGAACCGGTTGTGGAAGCGATGGTGCTGTTGCCGGCGGACTTCGTGGGGCAGGTGATGGAGCTGTGCCAGGGCCGCCGCGGCACACTGCGCGGAATGGACTATCTCTCCACAGACCGGGTGGAGCTCAAGTACACGCTGCCGCTCGGCGAGATTATTTTTGACTTCTTCGACGCGTTGAAATCCCGTACCCGCGGGTATGCCAGCCTCGATTACGAACCTGCCGGGGAACAGGCGTCCGACCTGGTGAAGGTCGACATTCTTCTGCAGGGGGAAACTGTGGACGCATTCTCCGCGATCGTGCACAGGGACAAGGCGTACGGCTATGGCGTGGCGATGACATCCCGGCTGCGGGAGCTGATCCCGCGCCAACAGTTCGAGGTGCCGATCCAGGCGGCGATCGGCAGCCGGATCATCGCCAGGGAGAACATCCGCGCGATCCGCAAGGACGTTCTCGCGAAGTGTTACGGCGGTGATATCACGCGTAAGCGCAAGCTGCTGGAGAAGCAGAAGGAGGGCAAGAAGAAGATGAAGACCATCGGCCGGGTCGAGGTTCCGCAGGAGGCTTTCATCGCGGCCCTGTCGACGGATGCCGCCCAGGCCTCGAACACCTCGAAGGGCACGAAGTAGCGGCGAGCGCCGCCTGGGCCTCATCGAGGTGACGAGGCCCAGGCGGCGCGACGCGGCCCGGCCGGGCCGCGGGCGGGGCCTGGGGGTGCCGCCTCGGCCGGGCTGTACGTGACGGGACATATTGCGTTGATCATTTGGTCGTGCTGGTCGTGCTGGTCGTGCTGGTCGTGCTGGTCGTGCGGGTCGTGCGGATGGGGTTGGGCGCGGGCGGCGGAGCGTTCAGGTGATCCGGGGAGAGGGCGAGGGCAGTCGGATGGGTTCGGTGACGGGTTCGTCGCGATCGGTGGAGCCGGTTTGCGCGCCGGATCGGTACTCCGTCGCGTGGGGGGGAAGAAGGTCCTCGATGCTGTCGAGGACACCGCGCGCGGTGTCGTCATTCATGTGAATCAGCTTTCCTGACCGGGGACCACGAGTTCACGACGCTTCGTCCATATTGTCTGGTTGATTATCAACGACTGCCCAATATGATTGTCCGCCGGGTGGCGCTTCTCCCCGGGTGGTGGATGTCACGTCCGGGAGCGGGCGTTCGACCTGGCTGGCGGTCGTGATTGCGGTAACGAAAGTGGATTCAAGGGGCAGACACAGCGTTGCTGTTCGGGCACACTATGGTCATGTCACGGGTCATGTCACGCATCACCGCGGCCGCTTCCGGTCGCGGGCTGTCCGGCGAAGCCGTCCCGGCTGGTGGTGGGCTTCCAGCGTCGGCCACAAACACGGTGGGCACCCGCCCGTTCGGCGTCTACGTGCATATCCCGTACTGCACGACCCGTTGCGGCTACTGTGACTTCAACACCTACACGGCCACCGAGCTCGGCCCGGGTGTCGCGATCGGGACGTTCGTCGAGACCCTTGCCGCCGAGTTCCGCTTGGCCCGCGCCGTGCTCGGCACGGCGGACGTGCCCGTCTCCACGATCTTTCTTGGTGGCGGGACGCCGACCCTGCTTCCGATCGAGGATCTCCGGTCGTTGCTTCGAATGATCGATACGGAGTTCGGTATCGCCCCGGATGCCGAGGTGACGACGGAGGCGAACCCCGAATCCGTGGACGCGAGCATGTTGGAGCAGCTGCGCGCCGCGGGCTACACGCGGGTCTCGTTCGGTATGCAGAGCGCCCGGTCACACGTGCTTGCCGCACTTGACCGCCGGCATACCCCCGGGCGGGTACCGGACGTGGTCAGCTGGGCGCGCAAGGCGGGATTCACCCATGTCAACCTTGATCTCATCTACGGCTCGCCGGGCGAATCGGATCAGGACTGGCAGGCGAGCCTGGACGCCGTGGCCGAACTCGCTCCCGATCACGTGAGCGCGTACGCCCTGACCGTCGAGGACGGTACCCGGCTGGCCCGCCGTATCCGGCGCGGCGAACTGCTCCCGCCGGACGACGACATGATGGCCGACCGCTATCAGCAGGCCGAGGAGACGCTGACCGCGGCGGGTCTGCGTTGGTATGAGATCAGTAACTGGGCCCGCGAACCCGACGCCCGCAGCCGGCACAACCTCGGCTACTGGCGCGGTCATGACTGGTGGGGTTTCGGGCCGGGGGCACACAGCCATGTCGGAGGCGTGCGCTGGTGGAACGTCCGCCATCCGGCCGCCTACAGCGCGTTGCTCGCCGGGCAGGCGAGTCCTGCCGCGGCCCGTGAGGTGCTGGACGGCGAAGCCAGGCGGATGGAGCGGGTGATGCTCGGGGTGCGGCTGGCCGACGGCCTCGCCGTTGCCGAGCTGACCGAAGCGGGCCGCGCGCGGACCGGAGCGCTTGCCGCGGACGGGCTGATCGAGCCGGTGGCGCTGGCGGCCGGACGAGTGCTACTCACGCTGCGCGGCAGGCTCCTAGCCGATACCGTCATTCGCGGCCTTCTTCCGGACTGACCGGCACCGCTGTTCCGGGCTGACGGACGCCGCTCGCCGGGGTGGGCCTTGAGTTTCCGCACTCGGTGACGCGCTCGACCGTCTCGGCGGGAGGCCGAGACGGCTACAATTGGCACTCGAGGCAATGGAGTGCCAGGACCAAGCTGAGCTGGGTGCTGGCCTTGGTCGCCTCATGCGGTCGTGGCTGGCCTCGTCAAACGGCTTCGCCAAACGGCCTCAACGTGGCGAAGGGGTGATACGACGTGCTGGAGGAACGGCGGTTGGACGTACTGCGCGCCATCGTTGAGGACTTCGTGCTGAGCAACGAGCCGGTAGGGTCCAAAGCGTTGGCGGAGCGTCACCAACTGGGGGTCTCTCCTGCTACGGTACGTAACGATATGTCCGCGCTTGAGGAGGAAGGGTACATCACCCAGCCGCACACGAGCGCGGGGCGGATCCCTACGGACAAGGGCTACCGGCTGTTCGTCGACCGGCTGTCAGGGGTCAAACCCCTGTCGCGGGCGGAGCGGCGGGCGATCCAGAGTTTCCTTGAGGGTGCGATCGACCTCGATGACGTGGTCCGGCGGTCGGTTCGGCTGCTGGCGCAACTGACTCGCCAGGTCGCTGTCGTACAGTACCCGTCGCTGTCGTGCAGCAGCATCCGGCATATCGAGATTGTGACGATCACGCCGGCTCGACTACTGCTTGTATTGATTACCGACACCGGTAGGGTCGAGCAGCGGGTGGCCGAGGTACCCGCGCCGGTGGACGATCTGATCGTCGGCGAGCTGCGGGGAGTGCTCAACGCGGCGTTGAATGGGCGCAGGCTCGTTGACGCGCCCGACGCGGTTGCCGACCTGTCGGACGCCGCCCGCCCTGATCTGCGTCCGCATCTGAACACGTTGATCGCGGTGGTGATGGAGGCGCTGGTCGACAAGCCTGAGGAACGGGTGGCGCTGGCGGGTACGGCCAACCTGACGCTGTCGGCCTTCGACTTTGCCGATACACTGCGTCCCCTTCTGGAAGCTCTGGAGGAGCAGGTTGTTCTGTTGAAACTGATCGGCGAGGTACGCGACCTCGACACCGTCACGGTACGTATTGGTCAGGAAAACAGCATGGATGCGCTACGTTCCACCTCGGTAGTGGCCACAGGATACGGTCGCGGAGCATCCGCTTTGGGCGGCCTGGGAGTGGTCGGCCCGCGGCGGATGGACTATCCAGGGGCAATGGCGGCCGTACGAGCCGTCGCCAAGTACGTGGGTGATCTTTTGGGTGCCGACTGATGGCCACCGACTACTACGAAGTGCTGGGCGTACGCCGGGACGCTTCGAACGATGAACTCAAGCGGGCGTATCGCAAGCTCGCTCGGGAGCTGCATCCCGACGTCAACCCCGACCCGGCGGCGCAGCAGCGCTTCAAGGCCGTGACCGCCGCCTACGAGGTGCTGTCCGACCCGGAGAAACGCCAGCTCGTCGATCTCGGTGGTGATCCGCTGGCTCCCGGCGGGGGAGGTGCCAACGGGGCTCCCTTCGGGGCGGGCTTCGGCGGCCTCGGCGACATCATGGATGCCTTTTTCGGTGGCGGGGCCAATCGCGGGCCGCGCTCACGGGTCCGCCGCGGCAACGACGCGCTGCTCCGCCTCGAGCTCGACCTTGCCGAGACCGCGTTCGGAGCGACCAGGGAGATCACTGTCGACACGGCGGCGGTGTGCATGACCTGCTCCGGCGAGGGAGCGGCACCGGGCAGTCACCCGGCGACCTGCTCGGTGTGCCACGGCCGCGGGGAGATCCAACAGGTGACCCGGTCGTTCCTGGGCCAGATGGTCACCTCAAGACCGTGCACCCGGTGCGGCGCGACCGGGACCGTGATCGAACATCCGTGCCGGGAATGCGGTGGCGACGGGCGGGTGCGTAAGCGGCGCAACCTGACCGTCAAGATTCCCTCGGGTGTCGAGGACGGGATGCGGATCCGGTTGTCCGGCGAAGGCGAGGTCGGACCGGGCGGCGGGCCCAATGGTGATCTTTACGTCGAGGTGCAGGAGCGTCCCCATCCGGTCTTCACCCGGGAAGGCGACGATCTCCACTGCGAGCTGCGCATCCCGATGACGGCCGCCGCCCTCGGTACCACGTGCGGGCTGGAGACCCTCGACGGCGGCGAGACTCTCACGGTCAAGCCCGGCACCCAGCCTGGGCATGTCATCACGATGAGCGGTCGAGGGGTACCGCATCTGCGTTCGGTCGGCCGTGGCCACCTGCATATCCATGTGGTGGTGGAGACGCCGAC
Source organism: Protofrankia sp. Cj5 (assembly GCF_917627405.1). NCBI lineage: Bacteria > Bacillati > Actinomycetota > Actinomycetes > Frankiales > Frankiaceae > Protofrankia > Protofrankia sp. Cj5. Next base: position 141,076 of record NZ_CAKJTO010000002.1, on the reverse strand, counting down.
CAAGATTGATCCTGAGCAGGAGAAGCTGCTGCGGGAGCTGGCGAAGCTGCGGGACGAGGAGCAGCCGGCGGTGGTGACCAGTGGGAACGGGACCGTCGACGGGCAGGGCTTCTTCTCCAGGCTCCGCGGGGCACGTGGCACGCGGTAGATGGCTGCGGTGGGCCGGGTGGGAGCCGCTGGGGACGGGACCGGGACGGGGGGAGTCGACCGCTGACAGCGCCCCTTTTTCAGCAGGGCGTGGTGCCGGACGAACGGGAGCTGACGCTGTCCGGCCCGGAGGGCCGTCATGCGGCGACGGTCCGCCGGCTGCGTCCTGGTGAACGCGTGGATATTACCGATGGTTGTGGTGTGGTTGCTGAATGTACCGTGCTGCGCTGCCGGCGCGACGAGATCGACTGTGCGGTCGAGCGCAGGGTTGTGTATCCGGAACCCACTCCTCGGCTGGTCGTGATCCAGGCGCTGGCCAAGGGCGACCGCGGTGAGCTCGCCGTCGAGCTCATGACCGAGGTGGGGGTCGACGAGATCGTCCCGTGGTCGGCCGCCCGCTCGATCGTCCGCTGGGAGGGGGAGCGCGGTGTCCGGGCACACGCGCGTTGGTCGGCCACCGCGCGGGAGGCCGCGAAGCAGTCACGGCGGGTCTTCTGGCCCCAGCTGGCGTGCCTCGCGGACACCGCCACGGTCAGTGCCCGGATCGCGGCCGCGGACGTCGCGGTGGTCCTGCATGAGGAAGCGAGCGAACCGCTCGCCGTGGGGCTGCGGGCGGCCGGGGTGACCCCCGCCCGGCCGCGGCCCGCCGCGCCAGCGGAGGCCCAGCTGCCGGCACCGGCGGGATCGTTGGAACCGGGATCGTTGGAAATCGTGCTGGTGGTGGGGCCGGAAGGCGGGATCACCGGAAGTGAGCGTGAGGTGTTCGGCGCGGCCGGGGCCGTGCCGGCTCGGCTTGGCCGTACGGTGTTGCGGACGTCGACCGCGGGGGTTGTCGCGGCTGCGATTGTGTTCTCTCATACCTCCCGCTGGGATCGGTAGACCGACGGTGGCGCGATGCGGGTTTTCGGTATCCGACCGATGGCTGCCGAGGATCGTTAGACTAGGGGCCGTACTGACTCATGTCGTTTGAGAGGTCTCGTGGCCGCAGCCGGCCGCAACCCATGACCGATTCCATTTCCCCGTCCGACCAGCGGACCGTCACGCGCATCGTCGTCCCGGCCGTGCACAGCATGGTGAGCTTGCTGGGCCACCAGGACGAGTTGCTCCATGTCATCGAGCAGGCCTTACCGTCCGATATTTACGTCCGGGGCAACGAGATCACTATTACCGGTCAGCCGGGCGAGAACGCCTTGGCCGCCAAGCTTTTCGCCGAACTGATCGCTTTGTTGGAGTCCGGCACGGAACTGACGCCGTCCCATGTCAACCACTCGTTGTCGATGTTGCGCAGCGGCAGCGAGGAGCGGCCGGCCGAGGTTCTCACCCTCAACATCCTGTCCAGTCGGGGGCGGACGATCCGCCCGAAGACGTTGAACCAGAAGCGGTATGTGGACGCGATCGACGTCCACACGATCGTGTTCGGCATCGGCCCGGCTGGCACCGGCAAGACCTATCTGGCCATGGCCAAGGCCGTGCAGGCGTTGCAGTCCAAGCAGGTGAACCGGATCATTCTGACCCGGCCGGCGGTCGAGGCGGGGGAGCGGCTGGGTTTCCTGCCCGGCACCCTTTATGACAAGATTGATCCTTATCTGCGGCCGCTGTACGACGCCCTGCACGACATGGTCGACCCGGACTCGATCCCACGACTGATCCAGAGCGGGACCATCGAGGTCGCGCCGTTGGCGTACATGCGTGGCCGGACCCTGAACGACGCGTTCATCATCCTGGACGAGGCGCAGAACACCTCCGGTGAGCAGATGAAGATGTTCCTCACCCGGCTCGGTTTTGGCTCCAAGATCGTTGTTACCGGGGATATCACCCAGGTGGACCTGCCCAGCGGCACCCGCAGCGGTCTGCGGGTGGTCCGGGAGATTCTCGACGGCGTCGAGGACGTCCACTTCGCGACCCTGACCAGTACGGACGTGGTGCGTCACCGGCTGGTCAGTGACATTGTCGACGCCTATGCCCGCTGGGACGCGGCAAGCGCACCCAGCCCGCGGCCCGCGCAGGCCGGTCGCCGAGACCGACGATGACCAGCGCTCGACCGGCGCGGCCGGGCGCGACCGGGCGCGACCGGGCGCGACCGGGCGCGACCGATGGAAGCACAGGTGGATGAGACACAACCGGTGGTGTGCCGCGGGTTGTGGCGCCGGACGAGGATGGATGGCTGATGGCCGTTTTCGTAGCTAACGAATCAGGCACTGACGCCGACGAGGTCGCCCTTGTCGCACTTGCCCGGTTCGTGTTGGACGAGATGAAGGTCAACCCGCTGGCGGAGCTGTCGATCATGCTTCTGGAGCTGTCCGCCATGGAGGAGCTCCACGTCCGTTACATGGGTGAGGAGGGGCCGACCGACGTGCTGGCCTTCCCCCAGGACGACGCCTTCGACCCGTCCGCGCCCGACTCGGGTGAGGACGACCCGGCCCTGCTCCTCGGCGACGTCGTCCTGTGCCCGGAGATCGCCCGCAGGCAGGCGGCAAAGGCGGGCCACTCGACCGAGCGTGAGCTGCATCTGTTGTGCACGCACGGCATCCTGCACCTGCTCGGCTACGACCACGCCGAACCGGAGGAGGAGCGCGAGATGTGGGCTGTGCAGTCCCGCCTGCTGACATCGTGGGACGCCGCCCGGAGCGCTGGCACGCGCTGAGCGCGGCGACTGCTGAACGTAGCGACTTCCGGGCATGGCACATACTGAGCATGGTGCGGGGGAGTTGACGGGACGAGCCCATGGGCTACGGTGATGTTCCACTTCTGCTGATCGCGGTGGTTGCCGCGTTGGCCGCCGCCGGGATCGGGTGTATCGACGCGGCGCTGACCCGGGTCTCCCGAGTGTCGGTCGAGGAGTTCCTGCGGGCTGGCCGGCCACGGGCCACCCGCCTGGCCGCGATCGTCGCGGACCCCGGCCGTTATCTGGCGCTGCTGCTGTTGCTGCGGATCGTCGGAGAGATGATCACGACAGCCTGTGTGACGGTCATAGCCGTGCACACCTACGGAGCCGGTTTCGCCTCGGTCGCGCTCGGGGCGCTGGCCGGCACGCTGTTCGCGTACATCCTGGTGGGAGTGATGTTCCGGACACTGGGCCGGCAGCACGCACCGGTGGTGGCGCTCGCCACCGCGGGGCTTACCAGCTGGCTCGGCCGGATGTTCGGCCCGTTGCCCCGCCTGTTGATCGCGTTTGGCAACGCGGTGACCCCTGGGCGGGGCTACCGGGACGGTCCGTTCGCCACCGAAGCGGAACTGCGTGATCTTGTTGATCTCGCTCAGGAGCGTGACGTCATCGAGCGTGGCGAGCGCGACATGATCGCTTCTGTTTTCGAGCTCGGGGACACCCTGGTGCGCGAGGTCATGGTCCCTCGTCCCGACATGGTCCACATCGAGTCGGCGAAAACCGTCCGACAGGCCATCTCGCTGGCGTTACGCAGCGGTTTCTCACGGATCCCGGTGACCGGGGAGACCGTGGACGACGTGGTCGGGATCGCCTTCCTCAAGGACATGGTGGGCCGCGAGCGCGAGGGCTTGGACGCCCGGCCCGTTTCGGAGGTGATGCGCCCGCCAGCGCTGGTGCCCGAGAGCAAGCACGCTGACGCCCTGCTGCGGGAGATGCAGGCGTCCCGGACCCACATGGCGATCGTCATCGACGAGTACGGCGGTACCGCTGGGCTCGTGACCATCGAGGACATCCTCGAGGAGATCGTCGGAGAGATCACCGACGAATATGACACCGAGACCGCGCCGGTGGAATGGATCGGCGACGACGCGGCCAGGGTGACCGCCCGGCTGTCAG